>VEQB01000002.1 GCA_018883485.1 Bacteroidota bacterium | reverse complement strand
CTCCAACATGATTTACATAAAAGATAGGTAAATCGTAACGAATTGCATTTGTTTTTAATACCGCATGTCGTTCTTCTATTTGCGTTTTACTAAATGGCGATGCAGCAATATTAATAATCAATTCTGGCCCTTGCTTAATCAATTCATCCATGGGCGTGGTAACATACATTGGATTCTCATTGATATTCCATAAGTCTTCACAAATAGTTAGTGCTATTTTCCAGTCCTTATACCTAATAATTTCAAAGTGATTATTTGGTTCAAAGTATCTGTACTCATCAAAAATATCGTAATTAGGTAATAATGTTTTATGTACTATTTGCTGTATACTTCCCTCAGCCAAAAAATAAGCCGAGTTGTATAAATCTTTGCCTTCTACTACTGGGTTAATCTCTGGAGAGCCTACAATGGCTGCTATGCCACGGCATGCATCTGCAATTTTTTCTATGCAGCTTTTAGACTGTGCAATAAAATCACTAAACTCCAAAAAGTCTCTTGCTGGGTAGCCACAAGTAGCTAATTCAGAAAATACAATAAGGTCTGTTCCATTTGCTTTTGCATCTTCAATTGCCTGAAGCATTTTTTGTGTATTGCCTTCAAAATTTCCTGTATGAAAGCTTAATTGGGCGAGTGTTATTTTCAAGAAAAAGAGTTTAACAGTATTTATCCTAATATTTAATTCTTATCCAAATTTAGAACCAATTATAGATATTGCAAAATATTTGAATAATTGCCCGCTCATGAGAAGTATTAATAGGTTTATCTTTTGTTGTTTTTGCTTTTTTATTTTGTTGGTTCAAGCATGTAAAGAACCTTCTTTGGAAGTTCATATTAAGCGCTTTGATTCAGATTTGTTAAATTCTACAAATGCAATAGTTCCTTCCTTCTATGCCCAATTGGCTCAAAACTATGTTGGCTTTTATGATAGCTATTGTATTGATTTGTTGGGTATAGATAGCTCAGAACGTTCTGTCTATTTTGCCCCTTCTTTAAAAGGTTTTATTGCCTATCCTGGAATTCAAATGTTAAAGCATGAAGTGGATAGCGTATTTCCTAATCTCGATTTTTTAGAGGCCGATTTGGGTAAGGCAATGTATCGCTATCAAAAAGAATTTCCAGAATCTAAGGTGCCTTCATTTGTTGCTTTTATCTCGGAGTTTGGATATGCGCATGTAACCTACGACAGCATTATAGGAATTGGATTAGATATGTATTTAGGTACAAACTATCCTATTTATAAAGCACCTTCCATTGAGTTCCCAGATTTTATGGTAAACAAACTTCGTAAAGAATACATCTTGCCCAATACACTTAAGGCAATTGGTATAGGTAAGTTTGAACCAACTCTTAACGACAAAAGATTTATTGCAATGATGCTGTTCGAAGGTAAATTGAGATATTTTGTAAAACAACTTGCCCCTCAACTTGCCGATACGTTGATATTTGGCTATAACAAATCTGAATTAGATTGGTGTAAACAAAATGAAGGAATGGTTTGGAAACACTTATCCGAAACCAATTTACTTTTTAGCACCGAAGTTGCTCAATATATGCGTTATCTCAATGATGGTCCCTTTACCATTGCCACAGGTGTTCCTCAAGAGTCGGCACCGGCTATGGCTGTTTATACAGGTTTTAGAGTAATTGAAGAATTTGTTAAAAAAACTGATATGAGTTTACAAGAGCTAATGGAGTATAAAGACTGGGATAAGATTCTGCGCGAGAGTGGTTATAGGCCAAATTAATGCTGCAATCTTGTATCTATTAAGTCAAATAATTATTTATCCTGTAAAGGGATTGGCTGGAATTTCTTTGCAAGAGTCCACGCTCTGCAAAACAGGTTTTTTATACGATAGAAATTGGATGCTTGTAGATGAGAAATTCCAATTTATTTCACAAAGAAGTCATGCAAAATTAGCTTTAATAAGACCAACAATAATTGGCTCAAGAATTTACTTAACCTATAAGCAAAGTTCCATTTCATTTGAGGTGAATGAACAAATAGACCGAAGTTTTAAAGTAAATGTTTGGGAAGATTTGCCTATTGCTTTTACTGTTTCTCATCCGATTAATCAATGGTTTTCGGATATATTAAAGCAACCGGTTCAATTGGTTAAACTTAAACCAGAAACAAGATTTTTATCTGATAAGTATTCCTCAATTCTAAGAGAAGTTGCCTTCTCAGACGCCTTTCCTTTTTTACTTATTAGCGAGGCTTCACTTCAATTCCTTAATCAAAAATTGGAAACTCCTGTGCCTATGAATAGGTTCAGACCAAACTTAGTAATGAGCGGCGGAGAACCGCATGATGAAGATAAGTTTAAGCAGTTTTCTATTGGAGAAATTTCTTTCGTTGGAGCAAAGCCTTGCGCGCGTTGTGTTGTTACAACCATTAATCAAGAAACTGCAACGCAAGGCAAAGAACCACTTAAGACATTGGCAACTTATCGCGCGCAAAATAATGCTATACTATTTGGGATGAATGTTTTTTCATTAAATAAAAACGGCACCATCAGGTTGGGAGACCCTTTGGTGCCGTTGAAGTAAAATCATTTCTATATTAGTTACTAGAACTTGCATAGGCCTCAACAGGCAAGCAAGCGCAAACTAAATTCCTATCTCCGTATGTATTGTTAACTCTACCAACAGTTGGCCAGAATTTAGCAGCTCTAACATATGGCAATGGATACGCAGCTTCATTTCTGGTATAACTGTGTTCCCAATTATCGGCAATAACCATTGAGGCTGTATGTGGCGCATTTTTTAATACGTTATCAGTTTTATCTGCTGAGCCATTCTCAATGGCTCTTACCTCATTTCTAATGGCAATCATTGCATCGCAAAATCTATCTAATTCAGATTTAGATTCGCTTTCAGTAGGTTCAATCATAATGGTTCCTGCAACCGGGAAGCTCATGGTTGGCGCATGGAAGCCATAATCCATTAAACGCTTGGCAATATCTTCTGCCTCTACACCTGTGGCACCTTTAAATACACGTGTATCTAAAATCATCTCATGCGCACACCTTCCTTTAGAACCTACATACAATATTTCATAATCTTTTTCTAAACGCGCCTTAATATAATTGGCATTTAAAATGGCATACTTGGTGGCATTCTCTAATCCATAAGTTCCCATCATACGAATGTAAGCATAAGAAATTAATAGGATGGATGCGCTTCCCCAAGGGGCTGCTGAAACTGCATGCATTGCATTTGCATCACCACCCATATCAACTACTGAGTGTCCTGGTAAAAACGGAACTAAATGTTTGGCTACACCAATAGGACCCATTCCAGGTCCGCCACCACCATGTGGTATGCAAAATGTTTTGTGCAAGTTTAAGTGGCAAACATCTGCACCAATATTGGCTGGTGAGGTTAATCCCACTTGTGCGTTCATGTTGGCCCCATCCATATAAACCTGGCCACCATGCTTATGAATTAATTCACACACATCTGTAATCTGTTCTTCAAATACGCCATAGGTAGAAGGATAAGTAACCATTAAACAGGCCAAATTATCTTTGTGTTCTTCTGCTTTTAATCGTAAATCTTCAATATCTACATATCCGTTTTCAAGGGTTTTGGTAACCACAACTTTCATACCTGCCATTACCGCACTTGCAGGGTTTGTGCCATGTGCAGAAGAAGGGATTAATGCTATGTTTCTATGACTTTGGCCAATGTTTTTAAAGTATTCGCGAATAACCATTAAACCTGCGTATTCGCCTTGAGCGCCTGCGTTAGGCTGTAAACTAATTCCAGCAAAACCAGTAACTTGTTTTAAGTATTCACTTAATTCGTTAAAGATTTTTGTGTATCCATTGGCTTGGTTGCGCGGTATAAACGGATGCAATTGGCCAAAGCCTGGCATAGTAACTGGAATCATCTCTGCCGTTGCATTCAGTTTCATAGTGCAGGATCCAAGTGCAATCATAGAATGACATAAAGAAAGATCTTTCGACTCTAAATATTTAATATAACGCAACATTTCATGCTCGCTGTGGTTGCTGTTAAATACGGGGTGGGTCATGTAAGAAGTTGTTCTTGCATTACGCGCACCTACCTTAAGTGTAACTTCATTTGCCGCACTTAGAATTAGCGTTTTACCTGCAAGTAAACTAGCAAGTGTATTAATATCTGCTAAGGTATGTGTTTCGTCAATTGATACGCGAACATGTGTTTCATTTACTTTAGCAATATTAATATGCTTTTCTAAGCAAGTTTGTATTGCCAGATCGGCATTTGCCACAGCTATAGTCAAAGTATCAAAGAAGCTATTATTTACAACTTTTAAACCGTTTGCGTTTAATCCATCCGCCAGCGTTTGGGTCAAACCGTGAACCCTGCCAGCGATGCCTTTTAGCCCTTTTGGACCATGGTAAACACCGTACATGCCTGCCATAATGGAAAGTAAAACCTGAGCAGTACAAATATTAGAGGTAGCCTTTTCTCTGCGTATATGTTGCTCGCGTGTTTGCAGGGCCATACGTAAAGCTTTATTGCCTTGGCTATCTACAGAAACACCAATAATTCTACCTGGCATTTGGCGCTTAAAAGCATCTTTTGTTGCAAAGAAACCTGCATGTGGCCCACCATATCCCATTGGCACGCCAAAGCGTTGAGAGCTACCTACCACTACATCTGCACCCCATTCTCCTGGAGGAGTGAGTAATGTTAAAGCTAATAAATCTGCCGCAACTGCAACCATTACTTTTTGTTCTATGGCTTTAGCCATAAACTCGCTGTAATCTATTACTTCGCCATTTCCAGCAGGGTATTGCAATAATGCACCAAAGAAGGTCTCGTCTAATTGTACCGTTTGATGGTTACCAATTACCAATTCTACGCCAATAGGTTCTGTCCTCGTTTTTAATACATCAATAGTTTGAGGGAAGCAAAGTTCCGAAACAAAAAATTTGGTAGCTTTTTCGTTTTTTGCCTCGGCGTGCAGCATATGCATGGCCTCTGCTGCTGCTGTTCCTTCGTCTAAAAGCGAAGCATTCGCAATTTCCATTCCCGTTAAATCAATAATCATGGTTTGGAAATTTAGTAAGGCCTCTAATCTGCCTTGGGCAATCTCTGCTTGGTATGGCGTGTAGGCTGTATACCAACCTGGATTTTCCATAATATTACGCAAAATCACATATGGAGTGTGGGTGCCATAATAACCTTGACCCAAATAATTCTTGTTAATTTTATTCTCATTGGCATAGGCTTGCAAGTGTGCAATCAACTCAGTCTCCGATAATGGCTCTGGTAATTTCATTCTTTCCTTAAGCCTAATGTGCGAAGGAATAGTTTCTTCAATTAATTGATCGAGGCTGCTTACCCCAATCGTTTTTAGCATAGCCTCTGTATCATTGGCCATGGGAGAGTTGTGACGGTAAATAAATTCGTCGGAATGATTAGCTTTTAGTTGCATAATGATAGTTTATCTAATGCTTGTTAGGCAGCAGCAAATTTATTTATTTTCTGAACCTAACAAGGAAAAATTTTATTGCTATTTATAAGTGGTTTAAAATCTTTTTCTAGTTATAATTGTTGCAATAATTCAAAATAACATTTTATGAAAAAAATCATCTATTTATTTAGTTTTTTATTGTTTACTTCATTTGGTTCAAGCCTTAAAGCCCAAGATGCTTCTGGTGATGCGATTATTGGTGTTTGGGAATCTGGTTCTGGAAAAGCCCGTGTTAATATCATTAAATCTGGTAACTACTATTATGGTAGAATTGTTTGGCTTCGCGAGCCTTTAAATGAAGAAGGAAAACCTAAAGTAGACAAAAATAATCCGGATGAAGCCTTGCGTAAAACGCCTTTATTGGGCATGAGAATGCTCGCTAGCTTTGAATATAAAGGGGATAACCTCTGGGAAGATGGCACCATTTATGACCCAGAAAGTGGAAGTACCTACAATTGTAAAATTTCTCTAGAAGATAAGAGTACTATGAATATTCGCGGCTTTGTAGGCATCTCTGCTTTTGGCAGAACAGATGTTTGGAAACGCCTTGAGTTGAAAAAGAAATAAAGGCCTTAAGGACTTACTAAATTTAAAGATACCTGAAAGTATAATGGATTGGTTAATACATTATACTGATGGTATCCGGTATCTGGAGAACCAATAAACCTGAATTTATCTCCCTCATCCACATTGAAATTATAGTTAATTCTATATCCGGCCTGAACCGATAACCAAATGAATCCAACTAAGGAGCATTCATAGGTAATTCTTGGTCTTAACTCCGACCTGCGTAACTCTAAATTATTAGGATATGCCGTATTGTTTAAATTAAATACCCCATAACTTGTTCCTTCTAGTTCGTAGCCAAAGAATAACATATTTCTCGAATTTATTGTCCTCCTAACAGCGGCACGTGCCGGAAAGAAAGATTCTATACCCCATTTTTTGTTTTCAAAGGTGTGGTTAAACATAATTAATGGAATCATCCCTAATGCACCTGGTCTGTAAGTTCTAGATAAACCAAAGGCAAGTAAAGATCTGTCGTTTCGCTTTTTGCCAAGAAAGGCAGCAGCAGAGATTTTTGGTTGACCCAAATATTGACCTAAATCTGGAGAATTGAGTTTAAAATCTCCACTAAATTCTGAAATGGCAAAACCTAAAATGAAGAATTTTTCATTTAAGGGCTTAAAAATTACTGTGCTTAAACTTGCTGTGGTGAGGCCGTTTTCTTTCAAGGAGTTTATCATAGAATTATTGGCATCGTATGTTTTCATGTTATAATTGCTACGCCAAAATGTGCCGCCTAAATTTACCAACCATTTTGTATTAGAAATAATAGGATAATTGGCAATAATTCTTAAACCGCTGGTGCTGTTTATTTCTGCTTGGTCTTTTCCTGCAGGCAAGGTTGGTGTTGAGTCTCCAAGATAATTGGTTAAGGTATGCGCGCCTGCGTAATCATAACCAATAGAAATAAGTTTTGTAGGGCTTAATCCCAATACTTTATTGGTAGTATATCTTCTGGTGGGAGAGGATTCAACTACTTCAAATTGCGAAAAATCTATCATTTCTTCTGCACTACTATCTTGTTGCGCATTAGCAGAAAAAACAAAAATGGATAAAGTTAAAAGGAATAGTAGTTTATTCATATACGTTTAATTTGTTAATTTAAAGGTAGCTAAATTAGTAGTTTTATTTAATTTCGCTACATGTTTGAAAAGATTAATCAGGCCAAACAAATGGCCGAAGGCATAAAAGCAAAGTTAGAGACCATTTCTGTTAACGGAACTTCTGGAGGAGTGAGCATAATTTCTAATGGAAATAGAAAAATAATAGAGGTAACCATTCCAGATGCCTTATTAAGTTTGGAAAATAAAGAGGAGCTACAAGACCATTTAATCGTGGCTATTAATAGAGCATTAGAAGCCGCAGAAAATGTTTCCGAATCGGAAATGCGCAGCATGATGGGAGCCATGATGCCAGGCCTTGGAGGCTTATTTAAATAATATTTTACCTTACTCTTTTATAAACTTTTTTGTAAAGCTGCCCTTGCTTGTTGAAAGGTTAAGCTGGTACAATCCTGCTGGTAATTCTTGTAAATCTAAGCTTTCAACGTTTCTGTTTAATTCTAGGTTTTTGGTTTGAACCAATTGCCCGCTCATATTATACAAGGAAACACTCGCTTCGCCTCTAAACTCTGGTAAGTAAAATTGCATATTTTCTTTTGCTGGATTGGGGTAAACCAGTAAACTCTCAGTGTTCACTAATTCATTGGTGCCTGATGCAGGGTTTACAATAATGGAATAACGCGCATTGGTGTCATTAACGGTCTGCGCCACTGGTAATGGGCCTAAAAATGCTGTTGCTCTAATTTGAATTAAAACAATTAATGGGTAAATGCCTGCTTGACCAGATTTTGGAGTGCCACTCAATTTTGCGCAACCCCCAGAGCCACCTGTAATTTTACAATCTTTATTGTGACAAGAATAGGTAAAACCATCTGGCATGCCAACCACGCCCGTAATCCAAAGTGTATCTATTTTTGCATTAACAGTGCCTAATTGAGGTACTGTTACAGTAGTATCTTTTACTATATAATACTGTATAACCTGCTCATAAGGTTCCCCCACTTTTGCTTCGGAAAGTACCGCAGGGAAAGTTCCTGAGGTATTAATGGCTGGGTCTGGCACACATTGTGCCTTTGCAAATTGCGTTAAACTAAGCAAAGAAATTGCTATAATTGAAAGTAAAATTCGATTCATGATTTTTAATTTTAATGCAAGATATACCTTTATTTTATTTCTACTAATAGTTCCGTGTTACATTTTTGCACAAACTAAAGATACTGTCACTAACAAAAACAATTGGCTCAACCAAACTGTAATTAGCGCAGGTCGCTACGAGCAATCTATCAAAAAGATGGTGGTAAGTACTGAAGTTATTCAACCTTACCTTATACGTAACCGCAACACTACCATGATGGATAAGTTACTAGATAATATTCCTTCTGTGCATGTTACAGATGGGCAAGTAAATATAAGAAATGGCAGCGGTTGGACCTACGGAATTGGTTCTAGAGTTATGGTTTTGGTTGATGATATGCCTTTTTTAACAGGGGATGCTGGGCAAGTAAAATGGAATTTTATTCCTATAGAAAATGTACAACAAGTAGAAGTTATTAAAGGAGCTTCCTCTGTTTTATATGGCTCTAGTGCTTTAAGTGGTATAGTACATTTTAGAACAGAAATGGCCAAAATAAAACCCGTTACACGCTTTCAAGTGCATAGTGGTATTTTTAGTCAGCCTAGAAATTCTTTTTTAGTATGGAATCCTAATACACTAATGCAATATGGCTTTACAGGCTTTCACAGTTTTAGAAAAGAGAAATCTGCCTTTGCTTTTTCTATGGACTATTTTAAAGACCAAGGTTATCGCATGGGCGAAAATGACCATCGTTTGAGGCTAACTGCCCGAACCGAATTTACTACTAAAGGCAAAACTAAATATGGTTTAAATGCTGGAGCTTTACTTACAGATGGTGGCTCATTTTTACTATGGGAAAGTTTTGAAAAGGGATACACCGCACTCGATTCTCAAACTACTTCTACGCTTTCAAAAAATGTTTACCTCGATCCTTACCTTACTTTTTATACCGGTACTACTAAACATAATTTGAGAGCCCGTTGGTTGTACATTAACAATGATATTACCAATGCCGACCCTACCAATAACCAAGATAATGCTTCCCATAATATATTTGGTGAGTATCAAGCAATGCATTATTTTCAAGAAGTAGGACTGGTTGCCACAGCAGGCGCCTTGATGCAATTGAGTGAAACAAATTCTCCATTATACCAAGGCTATCAGAAAAGCTCTAACCTAGCAGCCTTTGTGCAATTTGATAAAGCTTTTGGTAAACGTCTAAATGCCACAGCAGGCGCACGCCTCGAGTATTTTCAAATTAATGGGAAAGGGGAAAGTAAACCAGTGTTTAGAGCCGGTTTAAATTATGAACTGGCAAGGGCAAGTTTTTTAAGGGCGTCTTTCGGACAAGGATTTAGGTTTCCTGCAATAGCAGAGCGTTATGTGCAAACTTCTGTTGGCTTATTAAATGTTTTTCCTAATCCTAGCTTGCAAGCAGAAACAGGTTGGAATGCAGAAATTGGCATTAAGCAAGGTTTTGGAAAGAATAAACTTAGAGGGTATATAGATGCGGCTTATTTTTTTACACGCTATCAAAATATGATAGACTTTAACTTGGGTGTTTGGAAACCAATTGCAGATCCGTTTAATCCTTTTCCTAGCTTTGGATTTATGTCTATAAATACCGGAGAAACCCAATTGAGTGGCTTCGATTTTAGTATGGGGGCCGAGTTAAATTATGCTAAGTACAAGCTTAATTTTTTAGCTGGTTATACTTATACCATGCCAATCATGCTTAACATAGACGAGGTGTATGCCATAGATAGCCTTGGCCAACCTTTAAGCTTTAGAAGCACTAGAAGTGATAGTACAAATATCTTAAAATATAGGTTCAGACATTTAATAAGAGCAGATATGCAACTTAGTGTTAAGAAATGGCAAGCAGGCATTGGTTTGCGTTATAACAGTGCTATGGAAAATATTGATGCTGCATTTGTTAGCCTGCCGTTAAATCTTTTTATTACAGGCATAGACAAGGGACGGCAACTAAGTGCAAAGGGGAAAGTGATTGCTGATGTAAGAATTTCTTATCAGATTACAAACTATTTAAAGCTTAGTTTGATTGTTAATAATATATTTAATGCAGAACTTATGACAAGACCCGCCGACTTAAGACCGCCTAGATTAACCATGATTCAATTTAGTTTTGCTTTTTAAATTATGCAAGAAGCTGGTTTGATCCAACTAAGTTCGAAAGGCCTTTACTGTGCCGAAGGAGATTTTTTTATAGACCCATGGTATCCTGCGGGTAAGGCCATTATAACCCATGGCCACAGCGACCATGCGCGCATTGGGCAATCTGCTTATTTAGCACATCCAACAACCTGTTCCGTTATGAAACATCGTTTAGGGGAAGTGAATACACAGGCCTTAAATTACGAACAAGAATTAATGATTAATGGAGTAGGGGTTACCTTATTTCCTGCCGGACATATCCCTGGATCTGCACAAGTGCGCATAAGAAAAGGAAAAGAAACTTGGGTGGTTTCTGGCGATTATAAATGCCATGCAGATGGTTTGTCTGAACCATATGTGCCTGTTACTTGTAATCATTTTATTAGTGAATGTACCTTTGGTTTGCCCGTATTTCATTGGCAGCCACAAGGGGAAGTATTGGCTAGTATTAACCAATGGTGGCAGCAAAATGCAGTGCAAGGATTGCAATCTGTAATTTTTGCTTACGCCTTAGGTAAAGCGCAAAGAATTTTAAATGGTCTCGACCCAAGCATTGGTAAAATTTTTGGACATGGTGCGGTTATTGCCATGAACCAAACTTTGCACGCTGCAGGAGTTAATTTAGCTGCTTGCCAAGCTATAAATCAAGCAAGCAAAGAAGATTTAAAAGGAGCCATCATAATTGCACCACCCGCTGCAAGTGGCACACCTTGGTTAAATAAATTTGAACCCTACAGAACCGCTTTTGCCAGTGGTTGGATGGCCATGCGAGGAAGTAGGCGTTGGCAAGCTGCCGATAGAGGTTTTGTATTGTCGGATCATGCAGATTGGAAAGAACTAAACCACGCAGTAGAAAGTAGCGGGGCAGAAAATATTTATCTTACACATGGCTATAAAGCAGCTTTTGCAAAGTACTTGCAAAGCAAGGGTAAACGAGCCTTTGAGTTAGATACCCTTTTCGAAGGAGAGTCATTAAACCATTCAAGTGAAAAGGAGCTCGAGGCAAATGTCTAATTGGGTAACCCTTTTTGAAGCCATTGAAGCGAGTAATAAAACTTCTGATAAGGTAAAAGCTTTGCTTGCCTTTTTTGAAATAGCAGAAGAGGAAGATAAACTTTGGCTTATTGCAATTTTTACGGGTAGGAAGCCTAAAAAGCCAATTACCGCAACTGAAATGCGCCAATGGTCTGCAGAGGCCGCAGGTGTTGAGCAATGGCTGTTTGAAGAATGTTACAGTGTAGTGGGCGATGTGTCTGAAACGATTGCCTTATTGCTTCAAACAAAATCTTCAAATCAACCCATAAATTATTCTTTATCGCAACTCATGCATGAATTGATACGCATAGGTAAGTTGCCTGTTGCTGAGAAAAAGGAAGTATTACAAAATTTGTGGCTTAGTTTAGATAAAGGCTCCTGCTTTCTTTTTAATAAAATGATGACAGGTGGATTTAGAATTGGGGTTTCGCAACAATTGTTGGTTCAAGCCTTAGCAACACATTTAAAGGTAACAGTGCCGCAAATTGCACACCGCATCATGGGCAATTGGAGTCCGCTAACACATCAATTTCAAGAGTTATTGTTGAACCCAAATTCCAATGCTGATGCTTCAAAACCCTATCCTTTTTATTTGGCTTATCCCTTAGAAATTAATCCTGAAGAATTAGGAGATGTTACGCAATGGCAAATTGAATATAAGTGGGATGGTATTAGGTGCCAACTCATCAAACGCAACAACCAAGTGTATCTTTGGTCGCGTGGCGAGGAATTAATTAGCGATAATTTTCCCGACTTAATTGCAGCAGCCATGGTATTGCCCAATGGAACGGTTTTAGATGGAGAATTAATGGCATGGGAACATAATGCGGCTCTGCCTTTTGCGCTTTTGCAAAAAAGAATAACAAGGCATAAGCCTTCAAAAAAAATGATTGCCGATTGTCCTTGTGCTATCTTGATATATGATCTACTTGAATGTAATGGCATTGATTTTAGAACCCAAGAACTTTATATAAGAAGAAGTAAGTTAGCAGAGCTAATTGGCAATGAATTGCCCTTATTACATCTATCGCCAACATTGCATTTAAAAGATTGGACAGATGTAGCAAAGGCAAGGCTAGAAAGTAGAAATTTAAGAGCAGAGGGGCTCATGCTTAAAAGTGCTCAATCACCTTATCAAAGCGGGCGTAAGCGCGGCGATTGGTGGAAGTGGAAGGTAGATCCATACCAAATAGATGCAGTATTGGTATATGCTCAAAAAGGACATGGCAGAAGGGCAAACTTCTATACCGATTATACATTTGCTGTTTGGCATCAACAAAAATTAGTGACATTTACCAAAGCTTACAGTGGCTTAACAGATAAAGAAATAGAAATGGTTGATCAGTTTGTTAAGAAAAACACGTTGGAGAAATTTGGTCCGGTGAGAACTGTAAAGCCCGAACTTGTTTTTGAAATTGGATTTGAAGGCATACAAGAAAGTGCACGCCATAAGAGTGGAGTAGCCTTGCGCTTTCCTAGAATACTAAAATGGCGAACAGATAAGAAGGTAGAAGATGCTAATACGCTTGATGAACTTAAGCGCTTGCTTTAATCTTCCTTAAAAGAAATAACTTTATCTGCAAGCTCTTTGCCTCCTATTACATGTTCTTCGATGATACGTTTTACATCCTCTGGCCCAACTTGCCCATAATAAGTGCCTTCTGGATAAACTACAACAGCAGGTCCGTGTTTGCAAGCATCTAAACAACCTGCCCGTTGGGCTCTTACTTTTCCAACAAGGCCGGCTTCTTTAATGGCATCTCTAAATTTTTCTACTAACTCCATGCCTCTGGCTTCTCCGCAGCAAGTTTTGCCTTCGGCTTTTTGGTTGGTACAAACAAAAATATGATTCTGATAACGCATTGTATTTTACTAAATATTGAAATGCAATAACGGTTATTTTTAGGCTAACACAAAATAACAAAGAAACGGTTTTATTAAAATGAGATAGATAATTATAACTTCTAATGAAGCATAACCGTTACTTAGTTGATTCGTGTTATTTTAAACAAACAAATAGACTTCATCCGTCCTCCAATCTTTTCCAACCTAAATCACCAAACGTTCTAGTTTAACAGCAGCGGCTTAAACTTCCAACTTTCATCTCCTTTTTTGCTAAAGCCTGGAGCAGGAAAATGGTAATAATCTACCATGTTTCTTATAGCTTGCCAGCCTGGTTTTTTAGCCGGAATGGCACTTAAGTTATAATCTAAACCAATATGAAATTCTCTTATTAATGCTGGTCCTGGCGTATTTGGCGGGTCTTCTGGTCTAAAATTTTGTATGCCATAGCCTGCTGCTAAATTTAAGTACTTAGGCCAATAAGGTTTTGCAGCTTTGGGTAACAAGCCGTTTACATCCATTGTTACCCAATAAATATGACCATCATAATCGCTGGTTAAACTCCAACCTGCCATATTTCTATCTCTGTAATATTGCGAAGGGTAATAGCTAAACTTTACTTTAAAATTATTTAAAACTGGCACCTTTCTTTGGGCAAATGCATAGGCAATTCCAATAGAATTGGCTAACAAATCATCGGGGTTAAAGGCAAACTTAGAAAAACCATCACCAAGCTCTATGCTTAGTGCCCAAATAAAAGGTAAGGTAACACTAACCCATTCACTTGTGTTCTCGCTAAACTCTCCCCATTTCATTAATTCATAAAGTAAATTACTATACATATAGGAAGTGTAAAAATGCCCTACCTTATCTATACCTAAACTATAATTATCAAATCCACCATCATTTTTAACTACAAAAGGATGATAATTATCTTCCCACCACCATTTATACTCTATATAAAAACTTGCGGCTTGCTGGGCGGCAATGCCCGCTATTATCCATTTTTGCCGCTTAGTTAAACCTGTTTTATTAACTGCTAAACTATCTTGTGCGTTTGCTTCTAGTTGCAATACCGAAAAGAGTAAAATGATTAAAATGTATCGAATTATTTTCATCTTAAAAGTCTAAGTAAATTCCTAGTCTAGAAAAAATTCTTTTTTCATACATAAAGCTGCCTCGCTCTTCTGCTCCCCAAGTTTGATCAAATGCCAATCTCATATTTTCTTGGCCTTCATTTCCCCATTTTAAGCCTGTTTGGATATTTATGGTTGGTTCAAAATTAAGTTCTTCTTTTAACTTTATATCGGCAGCATAGTAAAAATGCAATTCACTGTTTATAGTTAGGGCGGTATGTTCAAATCCTAATTGTAACATCCATTTACCAGAAAGGTTGGTTTGTGTTTTAAAATTATAATTATAATGTGCCAAACCATAAGCCTGTAAATGCCATGCTTGGCGCTTATAAATTAAACCTGCATAGTGATAATCTTTGGCATAGTTGGTAAAAGTTAATCCACTTACAATAGCATCATCAGATAAATGCTGACTACTATGCCCAGTGCCCAAACGCATAAGCCAAAATTCTTTAAGTGTGGCATCTAAAAATACTTCTGCAAAAAAATCATTATTTACAACAGAACCGCCGCCGTTTGCTCTTTTTAAAGTGAGGTAGGTAGAACCCGCTGCACTTAGTTGGCCATTAAATTTTCCTTGCTGTACACCTACAATGGGCAAAATTCCGCCCATGGAAGCATTGTAACTGTTTTCGTCAAAATTTCGTGCAAAACTTAAGCGACTTGCCCTGCTATCTGCCGTAAAGGGTTGAACTAATTTTGGCTGAGGAAGTACTTGCCATTTGGTGTTAAGGGTATCATTTGCTTTTAGGTTCAAAGCAATTAGGAAAATAAAGTTTAAGAGTAAGCAAATGTTTTTCATGAATAAATTATTTCTGCATTTAAAGCGTGCAACATGGCTTGTGCTTTTAGCAAACATTCTTCATATTCTTGCTCGGGGTTGGCATCATAGGTTATGGCTGAACCTACCATAAAGTTTAAATATTTGGTGGCAGCATTGTATTGAATACTTCTTATAACTACATTAAAATCAAAATCGCCGTTAGGAGCTAGATAACCAATGGCTCCGCTATACAATCCGCGTTTGGTTACCTCATACTTTTCTATCAATTCCATGGCCTTAACCTTAGGAGCGCCAGTCATGCTGCCCATAGGAAAAGCATTTGCAATTGCTTCAATGGGGTGTACTTCTGGCGAGATGGTGGCAGATACGGTTGAAATCATTTGATGTACTTGCTTAAAACTATAAATGCCAAAAAGTTCATCTACCGTAACACTGCCGAATTTACTACTTTTTGCCAAATCGTTTCTTACCAAATCTACAATCATTAAATTTTCGGCTCTTTCTTTTTCTGAGTTTAACAATTGAATTTTTATGGCTTGGTCTGCCTTGGCGTCTGAGGCTCTCTTGGCGGTGCCTTTAATGGGTTGCGAATACAGTTTATCTACTTCTTTTTTCATAAACCGTTCCGGACTTGCGCATAATAAATATTGTTGGTTTAGCTTAAAAAATGCACCAAAAGGTGTGGGCGATTTTTCTTTAAGTCTTTCATACACCAAATAAGGATCTATTTGCGCATCTTTAATAAAAAACTCAACACAGTAATTAATTTCATATACATCTCCTTCAACAATATGTTGTTTGAGTTTATCAATGGTTTCTATGTATTGTGTTTTATTTACTTTAGCTTCTAATATAGGCTTAGTCATATTTTCATCATCAGTGCTAGGTTCAAGCCGAATATTTTTAATGGCATTTAAAATGGACTCACCTTGCTCACTTAGCAGCATTAATTGCTCTTGGGCATCAAACAATAGTAAATGCTCTGGCACAAAAAAGTAGAGTGGGGGAAAAGCAATATGATCTTCGTGCTCCGATTCTAATGCCTCTAATTGGTTTTTTAAATCATACGTTAAACAACCAAAAATAGGTTCTTCGCCATAGTATTTATCACTAAAGTTTTTAAGTTTTTCCCAATCATTTTGGCTTGAACCTACTACTGCATCTTTTACGCCAACAGCAATGGCAAATTCTATTTCGTGTAGGTTAAAGGCATTGGCGCAAGCGTTGTTATCAAGTATACAAACTACCTCAAATTGCTTGGCCCATTGTAAAGCTCTTTGTTTAAATATTTCGTCTGCTTTCATGCTTGATCCGAGTGAAAATGTGCGTACACTAATTTGCCTTTTGATTCGCCCACAATATCTGCAATGAGTTCTAAACTTGCCTCTTTTATTTTTTTTACGCTCTTCAATTCTAGAAGTAATGCCTTTGCTGTTTCTGGTCCAACACCTTTTATATTTTCTAATTCTGTAACCAAGGTATTATTACTTCTGCGTTTGCGATGATGCGTAATCCCAAAACGATGCGCCTCATCACGCAATTGTTGTATGATGCGCAAGGTTTCAGATTTCTTATCAATATACAAGGGCAATTCATCTTCTGGATAATACAATTCTTCCAGTCTTTTGGCTATGCCAATAATAGGTACCTTGCCATAAATACCCAGCTCTTTTAAGCTTTCTACAGCCGAACTCAATTGCCCTTTTCCACCATCCACAATAATCAAATTTGGTAAAGTTTGGTTTTCTTCAAGGAGTCGGGCGTAGCGCCTGTAAACCACTTCTCGCATGGTGGCAAAATCATCTGGGCCAACTACTGTTTTAGGAATAAAATGGCGGTAATCTTTTTTACTTGGCTTGGCGTCTTTAAAAACTACACATGCGCTTACAGGATTAGTGCCTTGTAAATTACTATTATCGAAACATTCTATATGCTTAGGAGGTTCAGTTAAACGAAGGTCTTGCATCATTTGGTTTAAAATGCGGTCTACCTTTATCTCTGGATTTAACTTCTCATATTGAGATAACTTTTCTTTCTTATAGTACAATGCATTTTTAATAGAAAGGTCCAATAATTTTTTCTTCTCCCCACCTTTAGGAACGGTAATGCTTATGCGTTCATCTTCCCAATCTAGGTTAATGGGTACAATAATTTCTTTAGACTCACTTTGGTACTTTTCTCTTACCTCGGCAATGGCAAAATTTAATAAAGTGGCATCACTTTCTTCAAGCTTCTTTTTTATTTCAAAGGTTTGTGTTTGGCAAATAATGCCATTAGAAACCTTAATGTAGTTGGCAAATGCAAAACGCTCATCACTAACTATAGAAAATACATCTACATCATGTTTAATTTCGTTAACAATGGTAGATTTACTTTGGTAATTCTCGAGGCTATCTAACTTCTTTTTATAACGGGCGGCAGTCTCAAATTGTAGTTCTGCAGCGGCCTCTTGCATTTTATTCTTAAGTTGTATTTTTGCTTCACTTAGCTGACCCTTAATTAAACTTTTGGCAGCGCGCATATTTTCATTATACTCTTCTTCACTTTGCAAACCAATGCAAGGCGCAAGGCAGTTGCCAATATCATATTCTAGGCATGCCCTAAATTTGCCTTCTTTTATATTTTTTTCACTTAAATGCAAGTTACAAGTTCTAAAAGGGTAGGTGGTTTTAATCAAATCCAATAAGGCATGCATCATAGCACCGCTGGCGTAGGGGCCAAAATACTCGCTCCCATCCTTAATGATATTCCGTGTGTAGAATAAGCGAGGAAATTTTTCTTTCTTTATAATAATAGAAGGATAGGTCTTATCATCTTTTAGGCTAATGTTAAACCTTGGCTGAAACTGTTTAATTAAGGCATTTTCTAACAACAATGCATCCATCTCAGACTCAACCAGGGTAAACTGAATATCTACAATCTTACTTACCATCACCGCCGTTTTTCGGTTTTCGTAATGTATTTTATTAAAGTAACTGCTTACACGTTTTTTTAGACTTTTAGCCTTACCTATATACATCAATACCCCGGTGGCATCGTAGTATTTATATATACCAGGGCTATCTGGTAGTGAGGAAATAATTTCTTTAAGGTCTTTTACCACTTTACGAAAGTAAGCAAACCTTTAACTAAATTATATTCTCCAAAGCCATTTTTAACTTTAAAAACTCAATGGAGAATTCGCGCCCGTTGTTTGAGCTAACACGAAGCAACAAAGCAACAGTTAGTTTCACAAAAAAAGTGGAATTATTAATCTTACATAAGTAATGCTATTCCTTCGAGCCTTGATTGCCTAGAATCTAAAGTAAAAAAAGTTTTAAAAGTTTATGAAGTTAAATACTTGAAAATCAATTAATAAAATCAATGGTTAAATAATTATTTAGTGTTTTTATATTATTTTTTGGCTATAGCTTGTGTATATTTAAGAAGTAGCCTAAGTTTGCAGCCCCTTAAACGAGGGTTTTATCGGAAAGACTGATGGTTAAGTTTAGTAATAACCCGCTCAGCAATCAATATTTTGCAATATTTTTTGCCAAGCACTTGCACTACTAGACGGAAACAACTACCTTTGCCGTCCCTTTTTTAAGACAAATAGAGTATAATTAAGTAGTTAACAGCAAGATATGCCTACTATTCAGCAATTGGTTCGTAAGGGCCGCAACGATGTAACAACAAAGAGTAAATCTCCAGCTTTGGATTCATGTCCACAACGCAGAGGTGTTTGTACCCGTGTGTACACTACTACTCCTAAGAAGCCTAACTCGGCAATGCGTAAGGTTGCCCGTGTTCGTTTAACAAACGGAAACGAGATTAACGCATACATTCCAGGTGAAGGTCACAACCTACAAGAACACTCTATTGTACTCGTAAGAGGTGGTAGGGTTAAGGATTTACCAGGTGTTCGTTACCACATTGTTCGTGGTGCGTTAGACACTGCCGGTGTAGCCGGACGAAACCAACGTCGTTCGAAGTATGGAACTAAAAAGCCTAAACCTGGTCAGGTAGCGGTTGATCCTAAAGCAAAAAAGAAGTAATCATTAAGCGCTAGTAATTCATACAATGAGAAAATCAAGAGCAAAGAAGCATATTCTGTTACCAGATCCTAAGTTTAGCGATATGTTGGTAACTCGCTTTGTGAATAATATGATGTGGAGCGGTAAGAAATCTACAGCTTACCACATTTTTTACGAGGCCTTAGATAAAGTTGAAGCCAAAGCGCAAGAGCGAGGCTTAGACGTTTGGAAGAAAGCATTAAATAATGTAATGCCTGCGGTAGAGGTTAAATCTAGACGTGTAGGTGGGGCAACATTTCAAATTCCAATGGAGGTGCCTGCCGATCGTAAGGTGGCCGTAGGAATGAAATGGTTAATTAAATACAGCCGCTCACGCGGCGAAAAAACAATGGCAGATAAATTGGCCGGAGAAATTTTAGCTGCTTCAAGAAATGAAGGAGCTTCTGTTAAAAAACGTGAAGATACACATAAGATGGCTGAAGCTAATAAAGCCTTTTCACACTTTAAAATTAGCTAAATAATTAGAGGATTAATATAAATGTCACGCGACCTTAGATTTACAAGAAATATCGGTATTGCTGCCCACATTGATGCGGGTAAAACAACTACAACCGAACGTATCCTTTACTATTCTGGTGTTAACCATAAAATAGGCGAAGTGCACGATGGCGCCTCTACCATGGATTGGATGGTTCAAGAAGCAGAACGTGGTATAACCATTACCTCTGCAGCAACCACTGTAGGTTGGAAGTACCGTAATCAACAATATCACATCAACATCATTGATACCCCTGGTCACGTAGATTTTACTGTAGAAGTAAATCGTTCTTTACGTGTTTTAGATGGTTTAGTATTTTTATTTTCAGCAGTAGATGGGGTAGAACCTCAATCAGAAACTAACTGGAGATTAGCCAATAACTATAACGTAGCTCGTTTGGGTTTCGTTAATAAAATGGACCGTTCTGGAGCAGATTTCTTAAACGTGGTAAAACAAGTTAAAGAAATGTTAGGTAGCCATGCAGTACCATTACAATTACCAATAGGTGCAGAAGATGGTTTTAAAGGAGTAGTTGATTTAATCAACTTCCGTGGAATGGTTTGGAACGAGCACGATAAAGGTATGACTTATGAGGTAGTAGAAATTCCAGCTGATATGGTTGAGGAAGCTACCGAGTGGAGAGAGAAACTATTAGAAGCTGTTTCAGAATATGATGATAAGTTGATGGAGAAATTCTTCGAAGACCCAACATCAATTACTGAAAGAGAAATATTAGATGCCTTGCGTAAAGCAGTTATTGATATGAAGATTGTACCTATGTTGTGCGGTTCTTCTTTCAAAAACAAAGGTGTTCAAACCATGCTAGATTTAGTTATGGAGTTATTACCTAGCCCAATGGATAAAGAAGGTGTGGTTGGTATTAATCCAGAAACAGGCGCAGAAGTTACACGTAAGCCTAGTGTTGATGAGCCTTTTACAGCATTGGCATTTAAAATTGCTACAGATCCTTTCGTAGGTCGCTTAGCTTTCATGCGTGCCTATTCTGGTAAGTTGGATGCTGGTTCATACATTCTAAATACCCGCAGTGGAAATAAAGAACGTATTTCTCGTATCTTCCAAATGCATGCTAACAAGCAAAATCCTATCGATGCCTTAGAAGCTGGAGATATTGGCGCAGCAGTTGGGTTCAAGGATATTAAAACTGGAGATACTTTGTGTGCAGAGAAGTTTCCGATTGTTTTGGAAGCTATGGATTTCCCAGATCCAGTTATTGGATTGGCGGTTGAGCCTAAAACACAGGCAGATTCAGATAAGTTAGGTATGGCTTTGGCTAAATTAGCCGAGGAAGATCCAACTTTTAAAGTTCATACAGATGAAGATTCAGGGCAAACTGTAATCTCTGGAATGGGCGAATTACATTTAGAAATTATTGTTGACCGCTTAAAACGTGAGTTTAAAGTTGAGATTAACCAAGGTGCACCGCAGGTTTCTTACAAGGAAACCATTACGCAAGCAGTTTCGCACCGTGAAGTATACAAAAAGCAATCGGGTGGTAGAGGTAAATTTGCCGATATCCAGTTTGAAATAATTCCAGGTTCAGCAGATAAGCCAGGTTTGGAATTTGTTAATGAGATTGTGGGAGGTTCAATTCCAAAAGAATTTATTCCTTCTGTAGAAAAAGGATTTAAAGCCGCTATGTCAAATGGTGTATTAGCCGGTTTTGCAGTTGAAAGTTTAAAAGTTAGATTGTTTGATGGTTCATTCCACGCAGTTGACTCGGATTCACTTTCATTTGAGATTGCTGCTAAAATAGCATTTAAAGAGGCATCAAGAAAAGCAAGTCCAATACTTCTTGAACCAATCATGAAGTTAGAGGTAATCACACCAGAAGAAAATATGGGTGATGTAATTGGTGACTTGAATCGTCGTCGTGGACAATTAGAAGGTATGGATTCAAGAGCAGGAGCACAAGTAGTTAAAGCTAAAGTTCCATTGGCCGAGATGTTCGGATATGTAACACAGCTAAGGACTTTATCTTCTGGTAGAGCTACATCTACTATGGAGTTTAGTCACTACGCAGAAGCACCAAGAAACGTGCAAGAAGAAGTATTAGCAAAAGTAAACGGTAAATCCGCCAAAGCATAAGAGTTATGGTAAGCCAAAGAATAAGGATTAAATTAAAGTCGTTCGATCACAACCTCGTTGATAAGTCAGCTGAGAAGATCGTGAGAACTGTGAAGGCAACAGGTGCAGTAGTTAGTGGACCCATTCCATTACCTACACACAAGAAAATTTACACAGTTCTGCGTTCACCGCACGTGAACAAAAAAGCCAGAGAACAATTCCAGTTGTGCTCATACAAAAGGTTGTTGGATATTTATAGTTCTACCGCAAAAACAGTTGATGCTTTAATGAAGCTAGAATTGCCGAGTGGAGTTGATGTTGAAATTAAAGTTTGATAGCTATTATTATGTCAGGTTTAATAGGAAAAAAATTAGGAATGACCAGCATCTTTGGTACTGATGGAAAGCAAATAGCTTGCACAGTTATCGAAGTAGGGCCTTGTGTTGTAACACAAGTAAAAACCAACGATAAAGATGGTTACGCCGCTGTTCAAATTGCGTATGGAGAAGCAAAAGAAAAAAATACTCCCGCTGCGTTGAAAGGTATCACTACCAAAGCCAACACTACACCAAAATCAAAAATGGTAGAGTTTCAAGGTTATGAGCAAACACTTAGTGTAGGCCAAATCTTAACTGTAGACATTTTTGCCGAAGGCGAGTATGTGGATGTGGTTGGTACTTCTAAAGGCAAAGGTTTTCAAGGTGTAGTTAAACGTCACGGATTTAGTGGTGTTGGTATGCAAACGCATGGTCAACATAACCGTTTACGTGCGCCTGGTTCACTTGGAGCATCTTCAGATCCATCACGCGTATTCAAAGGAATGCGCATGGCTGGAAGAATGGGTGGTGCACGTGTAAAGAAAACTAATCTTGAAGTACTGAAAGTCCATAAGGATCAAAACTTAATGGTAGTTAAAGGTTCAGTACCTGGTCATAAAGGTTCAATTGTATTGATAGAGAAGTAACATGGAATTAGCAATATTAAATACCAGTGGATCAGAAACCGGTAAGAAGGTTACGTTGAATGCCGATATTTTCGGTATTGAACCTAATGATCACGCCATCTATCTGGACGTAAAACAATATTTGGCCAACCAGCGCCAAGGAACCCACTCTGCAAAAGAGAAATCTCAAGTAAGTGGTTCAACTAAAAAGTTACACAGACAAAAAGGTACTGGTGGATCACGCAAGGGGTCTATTAAATCAGGAACTTTTGTTGGAGGAGCGCGTATCCACGGACCACGTCCGCGTGATTATAGCTTTAAGCTTAACAGAAAATTGAAGCAGTTAGCACGTAAGAGCGCTTTAACCTACAAGGCTAAAGAGAATAGCATTACGGTGTTAGAAGGCTTTACAATGGATAGCCCAAAAACTAAGAATTACATAAGCTTATTAAACAGTCTTAAGGCTGCTAACAGTAAGACTTTAATGGTTCTTGCAGATTATAACGAAAACATCCTCAGAAGTGGAAGAAATCTTCCGAAGGCCAAAATCATGGCAGCTAAGGATTTAAATACGTATGATATTTTGCATGCAGACCATTTGATTCTTGTAGAAGGTTCAATGGAAGTAATTGAGAACATTTTAAAATAAGGCAAAATGAGTATATTAAAGAAGCCTTTAGTAACCGAGAAGTTCACTGCCATCAGCGAGAAGTTGAATAAGGTGAGTTTCATTGTAGCAAAAACGGCTACTAAAAACGAAATTAAAGAAGCTGTTGAGTCTGTTTACAGTG
>VEQB01000167.1 GCA_018883485.1 Bacteroidota bacterium | reverse complement strand
GTGTTGTCCCGCATGTGCGGGGGCAAGGCAATATTGCTTACACGCTGTTACCAACTGGCCATTTTATTGCAATTAATCATAAACAATGTTGCACTTTATCTTTAATTGAGCCATTATAAGTAATAATTTTACTTGTTATAAAGCTATAGTTAAACTTTGTGTTTAATAAGTTCGTTGTAGGTAAATATTGAAAACTCTCAATATAAATATTACCACTTGCCTTCACCGTTTTATTGCTAATTAATAATTTTTGATAATAATAAAAAGTAGTATCCTCTGAATTCGTAAAACCTCCAGCTGAGTTATAGTTCCATTTAAGGTTGATTTGAGAGGTTAATTTAGAATCCAAAAAGGAAATACATTTAGGGTAGTAAGAGGATTTGGAATAAATAGTTTGGTGGGTGCTTGGGCTTCCCAAACATGGTCTGGTGTAGGAAGAAACACATGTTGAATGCATAGTATTAAAATAACTATAGGTAGAGCTTCTGAAAATTCTAAAATTACCATTGAACATTTCATAAAAATTAGTCTTTTCTAATTGACCATTTTCAGTATTATCTTCATTTTGAGGTTTATAATTAGAAGGAAAATCACTGGTTGGATATAACCAGTAATAATGATTTGAAGTTATATTAGTAGTTGGATAATCATTTTTATAGTAATTTGTTAAATATCCATACTTAGCAATATTGAAACTGTCCACTTCAATTTCTGAGACAAACGTGTAACCAACTAACCTTCCTTTGGCAGAATATGACAAAGGTGTAGTGCTTTTTGATGATGTCATTAAATATAGATTTATGAAAAGGCCACTGCCGCAAGCCCAAGTTCCATTTACAAAAGAATGTTTAGGAACTGTCATAAGCTTTCCTTCACCATAGTTAAATATTGTTTTTTTTATTAAGGTTCCATTTTCAAAATTAGATATAGACATTATTCTTGCTCCAGCACCATAATTTATTCCATTTCTATCTGAAAATCTATTTACCTGAAAGTCAAAATGGGTTTCCCCACCAAGTTGATTTACAATTTTCTGGATATTTCCATACAATGTTTTAATGGAATCAGATTGACGATTCGCAGTATTACTTATCGAAAATGTATTGAAATAATCTTGCTGGCTGTAAAGGCATCCAATTCCACTTAGTATTAAATCATTATCATAAATTGGAACCAAACTAGGGTATTGGTTATTATTATAATAACCCCAATAGTCTTGCTGTCTCGAAAACCTATCTGGTATTAAATGAATGTTATTGTAAAAAAATTGGTATAATAGTTTTTCACTTTGAACTGAAACTAAGGAATTAGAATAATTTACTTCATAAATTTTAGATATCCAAAAACGTGAATTTATCGAATTTTGAGCATATTCAAATCTCACTTCATAGAATTTACTACCTAAAAGCGAATACGAAATTCTATCCAATTTTTTATATGATTTACTTGAATTTGCAATATTTAAAACAATATCCGAGTAATGAAAGTCAATTTCGTAACCTTTATAGCTTATTTTTTTAATAAACTTAAAACTAGTCTTAGAAAATGTTCTCGAGGTCTGAGGAACCACAAAATCATTCCAACTTTCACAAAAAATAAAACCAGCCCCGTGTGATTCAGTTTCATCAATTAAATAATCTGTCACTTCTAAATTTTCATATTCAAAAAGTATTGATTCATCATTTCTTAAAAGAATTCGGCTTAAATAGGATGCAGAATTAAATGGCAAATTGTAATTAGAATTGGTTCCATTCACTGAATAAGTTTCTTGAATCTCTTTTTCTAGAAATTCATAAATGTTACCCTCCGCATCTTGAATTGAAAATTCAACACTAGTATTTGAAACAGTACCTGAAGGCTGATAATCTTGGTCAATGGCAAAATTTGTGCTATTTTTAAATAACATTTTTCTCGTATGCTTTTCATATTGAAATTCACCACCTCCAATTGGAGTTGAAAAATTTATATCATCAGGCTGAGTGTAATAAGAACCGGCCATTAACTGCAACTGAGTTGTTGGATCAGACCAAAGTAAATTATCATTTATAGGATTGTGGAACCAGCCATCCATTCCAAAATCATCTAAACCATTGATTGTTCTTGTTACAACTCCACCTGCAATAAGGTTCCAGCCTACTCCAATTGTTGTTGGCATATCATTAACTTTTATTCCATTTTGATTAAAATTAATAGATATTGGCACTTTATATCCAAATTTGGTTTCTAATGGCTTAAAATCAACTGCAATATTTACACTTCCATTATAATGTGTTGCCTTATAATCTCCATATTTTCCAAAGTTTAAAGATTGAGTTGAAGGTAAAACCTGATTATTATAGGATTGAGCTGTTGTATTTATAATAGAAACCTGCGAAAAAATGCCTTGAGAGAAAAGCATTAGAACAACAAACTTATAGAGGTAACAACTTTTCATAAGTAAATTTTTATACAATTAAATTATTTAAATTTACTTTTTTATATTAATTTTAAATAAACAGAAAAAATTAAGATACATTCTTACCGCCTCCGTAAGGAAATTTAATAAAAAAACAATTCATCGAATTGCACCTTTTAAAACGGTCGTCATTTAGTGCAAAACCTTTGATAATGAATTCTTTCAATCTTTAGGTTGCCCATATACGAAACTGTGTGCCTTGAGGCGATTTTTCCCGATAACCGACCGAAATAATTACGTCAAGATTTTAGTAAAACGGAGCTTTTTGCTAAAATTCGAAAATTCCGAATTTCTTCATTGTGCTTGATTCGACCAGTTCTTGCTCCTCATAAATATTTTTGATATGCTCGTTGATGGTAGACTTGGTTTTGCCAAATAAAACAGCCATCTGGTCTTGCGTTAACCAAACGGTTTCATCCTCTAAGCGAACATCTATTTTTATGTTGCCAGCAGTGTTTTGATATATGATGATTTCGCTGTTCATAATATGTTCCATTTTAGGTGGTGGATAATTCCTTCACTGGTTAGTTTAATTGTGGTAATCGGGTCCAATTACGAAGTTAACTATACTTTATGGTAATTCTACTTTTAGGGCAAGTCCTTTCATTTAAAGCCTTTTCTAACTTTTCTTGGTTAAACCTTCAAATTTCTTGCATAAAAGCGCACAATACAGCTCAACTAAAATGAATGAATTTAAAACAAAAAGTGGCTTAAGAAGGAAGGGGAGCTTCAATTGCTCCCGATGCTCTTAAACCACTTAGTAAAACTAAGAAATTTAATTTTATTATTTGTTAATTTCTTTTTAATAGAAAATATTCATTATTGGGGAAATTCCAACTGAACTGTTCGGAATTTCCGAACAGTTGCCGAAGCTGAGCCAAGAACATTATGATTCGGTCTATAAAGTTTTTGAGAATTCAAGCCATACTATTGAAAGGTTTAATGAAAATATTTTGAACAGTTTTGGTGATATGGAATCATTTGTTGATTCTATAGATGCAATCCTTATCAATATTCGTGAGTTGTCTAGCCAAATGGAAAAGTTATTATATCAGTAACCAATGACCAAAAAACACATCTTCATCAGCAGTGTTCAAAAGGAATTTGAAGAGGAAAGAAAAAACCTTTATCATTTTCTTTTGGGTAATGATTTGCAGGCATTTTTTATATACTATTAAAAATCAATGCTTTAAACGAATTTAAACATCTCAGCAAGTGAAAATATAAATTCCCTTATTTTCAGAAAAGCGCTAAAGTGAAAATATGATTATTTATATTCGCAGGAAACAAACCAAATTTGGGCTATGAATATCAGTGATTTTAAATCGGGTAAGTATGTGCAACGTTTCCAATATAAAAGCTTTGAACCCAATTTGGTGGATTTGGAATGGCAGCTAGCCAATGCTGAATTAAATGTGCTGTTGAGCCAAGCCAATATTAAGCTAGGTGAACTAAACGCCTTTTCTCAATTGATTCCAGATGTGGACTTTTTTATTAAAATGCACGTCTTAAAAGAGGGAACCAAAAGCAGTCGCATTGAAGGTACTCAAACCAATATTGACGATGCCATACAAAAAGAAGAATACATTCAACCAGAGAAAAAAGATGATTGGCAGGAGGTGCAGAATTATGTGCAATCCATGAATCAAGCCATCACAAGTTTAGAGAATTTACCATTAAGCAATAGAATGCTGAAAGATACCCATAGAATTCTTTTGCAAGGTGTGAGAGGTACACATAAATTACCTGGAGAATATCGTCAAAGCCAGAATTGGATTGGAGGAAGCAGTATTGCAGATGCAACTTTTATACCTCCTCATCAAGAAAGTGTAGAAGATTTAATGGCAGACTTGGAAAACTTCCTTCATAATGAAAATATACCCGTACCACAACTCATTAAAATTGGTATTGCCCATTATCAATTTGAAACCATACATCCCTTTTTAGACGGCAATGGCAGAATTGGGCGTTTGCTCATTACCCTATATTTAGTATCCAATCAATTGTTACTTAAACCCACATTGTACCTATCTGATTTTTTTGAAAAGAACAAGTCGCTATATT
Organism: Bacteroidota bacterium; assembly: GCA_018883485.1. Lineage (GTDB taxonomy): Bacteria > Bacteroidota > Bacteroidia > UKL13-3 > UKL13-3 > B1. The sequence goes on along the minus strand of VEQB01000167.1, from coordinate 1,145 downwards.
ACGATAACCTAACACGAGTAAGGACACACAATGATTTAACGCATTGGTTAAAGTTCTTTTTGGAAGGGGTGCGAGCAACTTCCGAAAACTCAATTCAAACATTTAAGCTTATAATTGCTATTAGAAGTGAGGTAGAACATAAAATTATTTCATTAGGTAAAAAACAAGCTTTGGCAAAATCATTATTGCAATATCTTTATAGTAAGCCTATCACAGATGCAAATGATGTAGCATTGGCTTTGGAAATAAGTGTATCAACAGCACTGAGGTTAATAGATGATTTTATAAAATTAGAAATTTTAATAGAAGTTACAGGATTTAAACGTAACCGTATTTTTGCATTTGAAGATTACATAAAACTATTCAGGTAATGAGCGTCTTCTACTTTTTTATCAGAATCATTTATTTCATTTGCCACCTCGTTAAGGCACCTTATAATTTGTTCTTCAATTTCATTGTAATTATTCATTGCTAATATAAATTATTTAGTAAAATAAATGTTAATTACACCCTTAACTCGCGCCAGTGCACCCTGCCACTTTTGACAGCCTCTTTGCGAGGTATTTGATACTCCATCTGGAAAAATCGCTGCATATTCGAGTATAATTGTAATTTGTGGAAATCGGCATCCTAGATGCCAGATTCGAAACGCCGGTCATTGAGCGAAGTCGAAATGAAAAAGCCCCTGATTTCTCAGAGGCTTTGGGCGGTGCGGACGCCCCGAGTGCTCGGGGGAACCCGCGACCCTAAATATTTGCCAATCTTTTATAAAATGATTTATTACGTTGTGATTTTAAAAATCGTTCTCTTTTTAGTGCCTCTAATTGGGTGGCAAAAGATTCGGTATAAACCAATACCCAAGGTTTTTTTGCCTTTGTTGATTTGGTTAAGCCACTATTATGTTGGTCAAGCCTTACCTCTAGGTTTTTTGTATAACCTATATAAAATGAATCAAAGTCTTTAGAATATAATAAATAAACAAAATGCATATCTATTACAAAAAAAAAGCCCCTGATTGCTCAGAGGCTTTGGGCGGTGCGGACGCCCCGAGTGCTCGGGGGAACCCGCGACCCTAAATATTTGCCAATCTTTTATAAAATGATTTATTACGTTGTGATTTTAAAAATCGTTCTCTTTTTAGTGCC
>VEQB01000166.1 GCA_018883485.1 Bacteroidota bacterium | reverse complement strand
GTACTAAATGGGGGCGTACAGTTTAAAGATATTGCTTTCTCTTACCCGGGCAGGCCAGATGTGCAAGTGTTACATAACATTAACTTAAACGCAGCACCTGGCCAACAAGTAGCTTTGGTTGGCCCAAGTGGCGCAGGCAAAAGCACCATTGCTTCTTTGCTATTAAAGTTTTATGAACCAACCCAAGGCAGTATTTTTTATGATGAATTTGCCAGCTCACAATTTGATTTAACCGAATTACGCCGTCAAATTGCTTTTGTGCCGCAAGATGTAGTTCTGTTTGGGGGCTCCATTCGCGAGAATATAGCCTATGGCAATCCAGCTGCAAGCGACGAAGAGATTAACCAGGCAGCGCAAAAAGCCAATGCGGCCAATTTTATAGAAAACTTTCCAGAAGGCTATGCAACCATTGTAGGCGAAAGAGGCATAAAATTAAGTGGAGGCCAACGCCAACGCATTGCTATTGCACGTGCCATACTTAAAAATCCTGCTATCCTCATCCTCGATGAAGCCACTAGTTCCCTAGATTCCGAAAGCGAACAGTTGGTTCAAGAAGCCTTAGAAAACTTAATGAAAGGACGAACCAGTTTTGTTATTGCCCACAGATTATCTACGGTTAGAAATGCAGATAAAATTGTAGTGATAGATAAAGGTACTGTATTAGAAGAAGGGAGTCACGAAGCCCTAATGGCCAAAAAAGAAGGCTTATACAAGCGTTTGGTAGAAATGCAATTTGAGTGGAGTACCCTGCAATCCTGATAATTATCTGGGTTTATAGCAGAAAAGTTTTTTCAATTGCTATTTTCAGATAAATTTGCCAGCTACTTATTTTAATTTTTGATACATGTCTGAATTTCAACTGGTGATGCCCAAAATGGGCGAAAGCATTGCAGAAGCAACTATTATTCGTTGGACCAAAAACGAAGGAGATGCCATTGCAATGGACGAAACTGTTTTAGAAATAGCCACCGATAAAGTAGATTCGGAAGTGCCTTCGCCCAAAGCAGGCATACTTATAAAAAAGCTGTTTAAAGATGGTGATGTGGTGGCTGTTAATGCACCAATAGCAATCATTTCTTTGGCGGCTGGTGCTTCTCCCTCTCCAGCCCAAATTCCAACTCCAACAACGGTTGCTCCTTCCCCAGTTGCCCCAACTCCTTCCTCTGTTGCCCCAACTCCAACCGTTGCGGCATCAACAACAGGCAATCGCTTCTATTCTCCATTGGTGCTCAATATTGCCCGCACAGAAAATGTGAGCATGGCAGAGCTCGAAACCATTGGTGGAACAGGTGCCGAGGGCAGAGTTACCAAAAGAGATATATTGGCCTATTTGCAAAATAGAGGCGGTGCTTCGGTTTTAGCCACACCAGTAAACATGCCTCAACCTAGCGCTAACTTAAGTGCAAGCGCCCCGCAGGTTATTGCTGCCCCTGCAACACCAAGTAAACCAGCAGAAAAGCCTGCTGTTAGCGTAAGTGGTGGAGATGAAATTATAGAAATGGATCGCATGCGCAAACTCATTGCAGATCACATGGTAATGAGCAAGCATACCAGCCCACATGTTACCAGTTTTGTAGAAGCAGATGTAACCAATATGGTGGTGTGGCGCGATAAAGCAAAGAAAGTTTACGAACAACGCGAAGGTGAAAAAATTACCTTTACGCCCATGTTTATAGAATGTGTGGTAAAAGCCATTAAAGATTATCCTATGATAAACATTTCTATAGATGGTTATAATATTATAAAGCGCAAGGCCATTAACATTGGTATGGCAGCGGCTTTGCCAAGCGGTAATTTAATTGTGCCTGTTATTAAAAATGCAGATATGATGAACCTAGTTGGTTTAACCAAATCTGTAAATGGGTTGGCCAGCAAGGCAAGAGCAAATAAATTGGCGCCAGACGATATTCAAGGTGGTACATTTACAGTAACCAATGTAGGTGGTTTTGGAAATGTAATGGGAACACCAATTATTACCCACCCTCAAGTGGCCATTTTAGCTACCGGTTCTATTAAGAAAAAACCCGCCGTGTTAGAAACCCCAATGGGCGATGTAATTGCCATAAGACACATGATGTTCTTGAGTTTAAGCTACGATCACCGCGTTGTAGACGGTTCTTTGGGTGGCTCCTTCTTACGCAGAATTGCAGATTATATGGAGCAGTGGGATACCAACCGCGAAATTTAATAGTGTTTAAAAGTTATTGATAACCCATTGAAGCGCCGTTGCAGTAATGTGAACGGCGCTTTGTATTTTTGCTTCCCGTAACTACTTGTTTACGGAATCATGACACCAAAGTATATTTTTGTTACCGGCGGGGTAACTTCATCACTCGGCAAAGGAATTATTGCCGCGTCTCTCGCCAAATTATTACAAGCTAGAGGCTATAAAGTAACTATTCAAAAACTAGATCCCTACATCAATGTAGATCCTGGAACTTTGAATCCCTACGAGCATGGCGAATGTTTTGTAACAGAAGATGGTGCAGAAACAGATTTGGATTTGGGCCACTACGAGCGCTTCCTTAATCACCCAACCTCTCAGGCAAATAATGTTACCACAGGTAGAATCTACCAACACGTAATTAACCAAGAGCGCGAAGGTGCCTACTTAGGAAAAACCGTTCAGGTAATTCCACACATTACAGATGAAATAAAACGTAGGATAAAACTCTTAGGAGAAACCGGCGATTACGAAATTGTAATTACAGAAATTGGGGGCACCGTTGGCGATATAGAATCTTTGCCTTATATAGAATCTGTGCGCCAGTTACTCTGGGAGTTAAAAGATGAAGATGCTTTAGTAATTCATCTTACCTTACTGCCTTATTTAAGTTCTACCAAAGAGTTAAAAACAAAACCAACCCAGCATAGCGTAAAGTTATTGCTAGAAAGTGGGGTTCAGCCAGATATTTTAGTGTGTAGAACAGAGCATGCTATTACCAAAGACATGCGCAAGAAAATTGCATTATTCTGTAACGTAGATACCAACTCGGTTATAGAAGCTTTAGATGTGCCTACCATTTATGATGTGCCTTTAATGATGCTTAAAGAAAAGTTAGACAGAACAGTATTAAGTAAATTAAAACTTTCTGCTAAAAATGAACCAGATTTAGAGAGCTGGAAAGCATTTTTAACCCGACATAAAAATCCGAAACACGAAGTAAGCATTGGGCTAATTGGTAAATATATTGAGTTGCCAGATGCCTATAAATCTATTATAGAGGCCTTTATTCATGCTGGTTCTATAAACGAGGCTAGAGTGCGCGTGCAGTATATACATAGCGAATTAATTGCCGATGATAATGTAGAACAAAAACTGGGCGATTTAGATGGTTTATTAGTAGCACCAGGTTTTGGCGATAGAGGTATAGAAGGGAAAATTACCGCTATTAAGTATGCCCGCGAAAACCAAATTCCATTCTTTGGCATTTGCCTAGGCATGCAAATGGCTGTAATAGAATTTGCCCGCAATGTAATTGGTTGGAAAGATGCACATAGCACAGAAATGAATGCCAAAACCAAACATGCGGTAATAGATATGATGCCAGAACAAAAGAAAATTACCAAAAAAGGTGGCACCATGCGTTTAGGATCTTATGTATGCGAGCTTACCAAAAATAGCATTGCCTACAAGGCCTACGAAAAACCCAAAGTAAATGAGCGTCACCGCCACCGATACGAGTTTAATTCAAACTTCCAAAAAGAGTTTGCAACAGCAGGAATGCAAATAACTGGCGTTAACCCAGATACTAAATTAGCAGAGATTGTCGAAATTAAAGACCATCCCTATTTCATCGGGGTACAATTTCACCCAGAGTATAAAAGTACCGTTTTGAACCCACACCCCTTGTTCGTGAAATTTATAAAAGCTGCTGTGGCCTATAGCCAAAGTTAGTCTTTATATTTTTTAGCTACTCACCATATTTTAGAAGGAACTCGGGGTTAATTGCCTTAAAGGTAACACGCCCATTGTTAAAGTTTTCGTTAGATAACAGCAGGTCAATTTTCTCTCTATAAGGGCGAATTACAATTCCTTCTGCCCAAACATCTTTTAAAATTAAACTCTTAATAGTTGCTTTTTTAATAATCGCATCAATATCATTTTCAAGGGCATAATCTAGGGCAACAATAGGCACAATTGGTAAATCACTTTCTTTAAATAAAGCAATAAAATCTGCATAGTTTAGGTATTCAAATTGGTCTATATCAAATGCATTAAAAAACTTAACAGTTTGACCCCTAAGTTTTAATTTATTGTCTTGTATGCCTTCGCCAATCAATTCACCCTGTATGGCAATGTTTTTATTTAAAACTCGGAGTTTATTTTCAATATCCAATTGCCTAGCCACTTTCCAAAAACTATTTTCAGTATCTTCTAGCAATTCGAGGTTTCTACTGCATACGCCAAATGCGCCATCCTTTAAGTAATAGGTAGCAGAACTGCCATCTAGTTTTTCGGTAACATAGCATTTTTCACCTTTATATTTATCCAATACTTTTTGCAATACCTGAACCCTAGTTTCGTCTGTTTTCGGAATAAACGATGGAAACTTGCCTTTTACAATGCCGCTTAAACAAGCAGGAATGGGCGGTTCATATTTTATTATACCTAATACCTCGGTACAATCTGCATCTTCATAAATCTCAAAATCTTCTGGTAATATAGATAAAGAAAAACAGATGCCTTGAGAAATTTGACCTCTAAGCCTAATTGTTCTTATCCTCATGCCTCTAGGTTTCAAAAAATCAAATTCAGGCTTGTCTGGAAGTAGGCTATCAATCTGGCAATACACCACCAAATCGCCCACCTTGTATTCACCTTTCTTAACCACCAATTGCCAGCCTAAAACACTAGCTCTTTCTATGGCATCGGCACCTTCAATGGCATGTAAAGCTTTTATTTTTTGAACACTTGCTAACTTTCTCATCCCGTAAGAAAAAAACTAAACACCAAATTGCGAAAGGTGATGGTCTATGTGTTTGTAAAGTAAATTGTTCCATTCTGTTGCGCTAAGGATGCCAAAAGAGTGGGAGGCCTTGCCTTCAAAATGGCTTGAACCTAGTGCTTGCGTCTCACGTATATAATCTACTAACCTTTTCTTTTCCTTATAAAAATCTTTTTCTCCTTTCATTAAAAAGGCAGGAGCAGTTTGAGAAGATTTCTTATACGGTTTTTCATTTACGACACCCGGTTTTACCAATAATCTTAAAATAAAACCTAGAAAAGCATTTGGCTTAGGGTGCTTTTCTGTAAAAATCATTTCATAGGTAACACAGCAATGCGCCATCATTTGCCCTGCATCCATGGTTCCCCAAAGTGGTTTAGACTCAGAAGTTAGCTTATTAATGCGGCTAATTAAAGCCTCTGATACAGATTTGTCGAAGTAATTAGGTAAAACCATAGTTTAATTTTTTGTGTTAAAAATACAGTTTTATTTTGAAGAAATCATTAACTAAAATGATTATCTACTAACCTTATTTTTGTTAAACATGAGAAGAAGGCCAACTTCATACTTCATAGTTCATAGTTCCCGCCACCACTAAATCTCCATCGGGCAAGCTCTAAGTTGCATGTAAATCCCCCCTGGAAGGGGGGGCAGGGGGGGAAGATTGTTGCTTCCGCCACCACTAAATCCCCAATAAGCAAGCATACTTCATAGTTT
>VEQB01000165.1 GCA_018883485.1 Bacteroidota bacterium | reverse complement strand
TTGTAGAACAACCTAAGCTAGATACTAGTTTGGCGGTTGCCCCTGTAGCAGAGACAACCCCAGCCCCCGTTGCAGAACCAACAACAGCAGCCACCCCGGCCCCAGCAGTTGTTACTATTGAACCTGTGAAGCAAGTTCCTGCAGAGAATAGGCCAGTTGTGAGCCCTGCACCCAAGACAGTTCCAGTTCTTGAAAAGGGTAAAGTTGGCCCTCCATCAAGCAAATACAATGTTATTGTAGCTTGTTACAGTATAAATAAATTAAGTGTAGCCAGAGCTAACCAACAACGTTTAGAAAGAAAAGGATTTGCACCTAGCATTTACAGAAGTTCTAAAGCTTCTAAATTGTTAAGAATGTCTATTATTTCTACAGATGATAGAAGCGAAGCAATTACAACTTTACGCAGAGTGCGCAGAGAAATTGAGCCTAATAGTTGGATTTATATATACAATGCACAGTAATCTGTAGATAACTGTAGGTCATTAAGTAAAGAGTTCTCATAAGTTGGAATTAACTTAGCTGCATCAAATAGGCTAAGATCCAATTATGAGAACTTTACTTTTAATAACGGTTTGTTTATTGCTGTCAGTTACGCAAATATGGGCTCAACAAAAACCCCAAAAGCCTGCTATTGGCCGCTCTAACGAGAAGTTGCAATCTCCAGATATGAGTGTTATTTATGGTAAGCCTAACTCGCCTAAGCCAGAGAAGAAATTGGTTAAAGACACGGTAAATATTATCCCTCCATCTAGTTACAGCAGGTTTTCAGCGGCATTAAATTATGGGGTTTCATTTTATTCGGGTGATGTTCCTACAAACGCAGTATTTCCCGGTTATGGTGGTTTTGTTAAATATTCCTTTAGCCATGTTTTGGGATTTAGGGCTCAGTATCTTCATGGAAAGCTTTCTGGAGGGCCTACTCAGGCCGATCCAATTTATAATTCTTGGTTTACAACTAAAGTAAACACGCTTAATTTTCAGTTTCTTCTTAATATTGGAACTGTTGATTTTAGAAAAAGTTTCCCGCGGGATAATTTTTATTTAGGCTTTGGAGGAGCATTTCAATTCCTGAACGGACAGCGCGAAAATGCAGATACCGCTGGTAATTTATTAAAATATAAGGAAACTATTTTTTCTGTTCCATTATCAGTTGGCTATAAAAGGAAAGTGAGTCGTAATATTGATATTGGGCTTGAGGCAACTTATCTTCTTGGTTCTAGTGATCAGTTAGATTTATTTGTTTCACCTATTAGACCAACTGAAGGCAATGGCTATTTAACTGCCACCATCACCTACAATATTACAACTGCCAATAAACCTAAGCATATTGATTGGTATAATCCTATTGATAAGATCTACCGTGATATAGAAAACACAAAAGACGATATGGAAGCCATGAAGGTAGATGATGATAATGATGGCGTGCCTAATATGATGGATCAAGAATTAAATACCAAGGCAGGATATAAAGTAGATAATAAAGGTGTAACATTGGATAGTGACAACGACGGTGTGCCAGATACAGAGGATCCAGACCCATATGGTTTTGGTAAAACTGTTAGTCTTTATTTTCCTTCTGGCTTAGGTGGTGCAGATACTAATGAAACCATTTATAAAATTAATGACTCTGTTCCAAAAACTGAGTTTGTAACCATTTCTAGAAGTGGTTTTGGTTTGCCTACCATAACATTTCCACCTAACCATTTTACCGTGCATGTAGAACAATATAATGTGCTACAACAAATAGCAAGGATTCTCATGGTAGATACTGCTGCTTCAGTAGTTATTATTGGACATGCAGACAATAATAAGCCAAACCTAACGCAATTAACACTATCAGAACGCAGGGCATTAGAAGTAAAACGTAGACTCCATAAGATTTATGAAATTGAAGAGCAGCGTTTGTTGGTGTTCTCTGAAAAGGACCCTTATGTGCAACGCTACCAAATGGCTACCGAAGGGTTAGATAGAAAGGTGGAGTTTAGAATTATTCGCCCAGTGCAAAAGCGCCAGCCCCGGGTTGATAAAGAGGATATGCGCAAGAAATAAGAAGAAAGAAAAAAAGACCTTGATTTGGATAATGGTTATTAATTTCTTCTTTTCCTTTTGGCATTTTGTTCTGTTAACTCCCAAGGTAATGGTCCTAATCTATACATGTATCTAACAATAACGGCTTGTTTTTTCTTGATGTATCTTGAGGGTCTATTTGCTTTCCATCTTCTTGGATTGGGATAACAGGCTGCAATTGCTGCGGCTTCAGATGCTGTTAATTTATTAGAAGATTTGTTGAAGTAAAATAATGCGGCCGCTTCCGCCCCGTAAATACCATTTCCCATTTCTATTATGTTCAAATATACCTCAAGAATGCGCTGCTTTGTCCATAATAGTTCCAATGCCACGGTAACATAAACTTCTAAAACTTTTCTTATATAACTTCTTTTTGGGGTGAAGAATAAGTTTTTTGCTGTTTGCTGAGTTATGGTACTAGCGCCTCTTGGTCTCTTGCCTTTGTCAAAACTCTTTTTTAATGATTCATAAATTTGCTCAAAATCAAAGCCATAGTGCTTAAAGAATTTAGGATCCTCAGAAGTTACACTAGCCAAACAAATGTTTCTTCCTAAACTCTCTATACTTTCCCAGTCTTTTCTAAGGCGCACCGCGTCATCGCCAAAGGCCTGTTCAAAGAGTCTAACCATTGGCAGTGGAGTAATAGGAACTGGCAATATTCTATATGTAATAATTAAAAATAAACTGAGTTGGAAGGCCAATAAACAAACCTTTATGAACCAATCTTTTAGTTGGATTAATTTTTTACCAATTGCTTTGCTTGTTTTTCCCATGAATTAACTACAATTTTAGTAAAGTTTGTCTATATAGTTAGCATCATTCATAAACAAATATTCCGCGTTTCAAATAAATGGCTTTTCTTTGAAACTGCAATTAATAAGAGATGGCTACATTTAAATTGAAAATGTTTTTAGGGGTTTTTGTGTTTGTTGTTTTAGTTGATATCTATGTTTGGCAGGCTACTAAAACAATGCTAAGGGACAGGCCCAATTGGTATAAAAAAATCATTTGGGGTATTTATTGGTTTGTGCCTGCATTCTTCTTACTGGTTTTTGCAGTAAATTCAATACATCCTTTTTTAGAATCTTATCGCATTGTCAAAACCTGGTATATGGCCATGTTTTTTATCATCTATGTTTCAAAATTTCTTACCGCAATTTTTGTGCTCTTAGATGATATTAAACGGTTGCTTAATCTTTGCTGGCATTGGTTAGAGAGAAATGTATTTGCCATGAAAAAGGAAGCCGATGAAGAAGAAATGGAAGATGCTATTGAATCTGAAGTAAAGAAAATTACGCGCTCTCAATTTATTGCCCGTGCTGGTTTGGCAGCAGGTGCAGTTCCTTTTATTTTTTTAACGCGTGGTATTTCTAGTGGCGCTTATAAATATCAAGTAAGACACGTAAACCTGTTAATTCCTAAACTTCCTGAGGCTTTTGATGGGATTAAGATGTTGCAAATTTCGGATGTACACTGTGGTAGTTTTTATGATAGAGATGCCGTTTATCGAGGTATTCGTATGGTTAAAGAACAAAAGGCGCATATTGTAACTTTCACTGGCGATTTTGTAAATAATAGAACCAATGAAAGCGATGGTTGGGCAGATATGTTCTCTGAAATAAAAGCGCCCATGGGCGTTTTCTCCATCTTGGGAAACCATGATTATGGAGATTACGTTATGGACTGGAAAAGCCCAGAAGAAAAGCAAAAGAACCTTACAGATTTATGCAATGTGCATAAAAACATGGGATGGAATCTCTTAAGAAATGAGCATTTTATTATTGAACGCGAAAACCAAAGATTGGCTATGATAGGTGTTGAAAACTGGGGTGATAGAGGTCGTTTTCAAAAATTTGGAGATATTGATGCAGCTAAAAAAGGAATGCCAGATAGCCCAGTGAAAATATTGCTATCTCACGATCCAAGCCATTTTGATACTATCATTAGTCAAAAACATCCAGATATAGATTTAACACTTTCGGGCCATACGCATGGCTTTCAATTTGGTGTTGAATTAGGCAATTACCGATGGAGTCCTTCTCAATACATCTATAAACATTGGGCCGATTTATACCACATAGAGAAGCAAATGTTATATGTTAACCGTGGTTTTGGGTTTTTAGGATACCCTGGTAGGGTTGGAATTTTACCCGAAATAACTGTGTTTACGCTGAATAGAACTGCCTAACTTAAGTACTTTCCAGAAATAGGTACGCGCCTCCCTGGGCCAAAAGCCTTCTTTGACAAACGTAAAACAGGAGGTGCCTGCCAACGTTTCCACTCATTCATGTTTACCATTTTTAAGATACGTTTTACCAAAGTTTCATCAAATCCCACTTCTACTATTTGCTGCGGGCCAAATCTTTCTTCAATATAATAGAGTAAGATTTGATCCAAAACATCGTAGGGTGGCAAGCTGTCAGAATCTTTTTGGTCTGGCCTAAGTTCTGCCGAAGGTTCCTTAATTAGAATATTGTTTGGTATAATTTCTTTTTCTCTATTTATAAATTGACACAATTCATAAATCTCTGTTTTGTATAAATCTCCTATTACAGAAAGTCCTCCGCACATATCTCCATACAAGGTGCCATAACCAACCGCCAATTCACTTTTATTACTCGTGTTTAATAAAATATATCCAAACTTATTTGCTAAGCCCATTAATATTACGCCTCTCGTTCTCGATTGTAAATTCTCTTCGGGTAAGCCAAAATTTGTTCCTTTAAAATAGGGTTCTAAAGTTTGCATAAAACTTTCAAATGTTGGCTGTATAGGAACTATTTCATGCTTAATACCTAAGTTTTTTGTTAGTTCAAGACTATCTGATATTGAATGTTCGCTGCTAAATGTTGATGGCATTAAGATTGCCCAAACGTTTTCTGATCCAAGTGCCTTAGTTGCTAAGTAACTAACTAATGCAGAATCTACTCCCCCAGATAATCCAAGTATTGCTTTACTAAAGCCAAGTTTACTAAAGTACTGCTTAATCCCTAAAACAAGCGCATCTTCAATGTCTTGCCACTTAGTCCTGTGACTAATTTGATGGTAACTAACCTTTTTTTCTAATTCAATAACCTGAGCAGATTTTTTCCCATACAAAGCCGTGACATCCTCAATTCCTTTTTGGCTTTCTTTATCCCTTTCCGCATTTTCCTCTTGAAACTTTTTCAATTTGTAGAGACCTAGGCCCTCATTGTATAATTCCAAAAGCTTTTGCATCTCGCTGTTGTTCATTTCTATTCTCCGTAGAGGATCACCACCGCGGTGGAGTAAGAATCGGAGTGGCTGATGGAGACACTCATCTCTTTAAATCCCTTCTCTTGAAACTTTTTCTCTGCTTTGCCTGAAATCGCTAGTCTTTTTTTGCCAAAGGAACTTCCTTTTAGCTCTACTTCACGAAAATCGATGACTTCTCCGGGATCCAGACCCACCGCCTTGATAAAAGCCTCTTTGCAGGCAAATCGAGCCGCAAGGAAGGGAATGGGATCTCCTTTGGAGAGGCAGTAGTTTGCTTCTTCTTCGGTGTAAACTCTCTTTAAGAATCTGTCTCGGTGCTCTTCAAATACAGAACCGATTCTGTGGTTTTCAACTATGTCATTC
>VEQB01000164.1 GCA_018883485.1 Bacteroidota bacterium | reverse complement strand
GGTGTGCACAACATGGCTGCTTTATTGGCTTGTATTAAATAATTACAACCTTGAGAATAATAATCATTTACACGCCCAGGCACACAAAAAACGTCTTTATTATAACTATGTGCAATCTCAGCAGTAATTCTTGCTCCACCTTTAATGGCGGTTTCTACCAGCACTAAGGCGTCGCACATGCCTGCCACAATTCTATTACGCTTGGGAAAATTTTCTCTATCGGGGTTAGTGCCACTTATATACTCTGTAAGTAAGCCGCCTTGATCCAACATTTTTTTTGCCAAACTTTTGTTTTGAGGTGGGTATAACCTATCCAACCCATGCGCTAATACGCCAATGGTTGGCAGCTCATTTTCTAACGCATACCGATGTGCCATTGCATCAATTCCCATGGCTAAACCACTTACAATTAAGACACCTTTTGACTTTAAGGACTCAATTAACTGCTGCGTAAATTGTCGTCCATATTCGCTAGCATTGCGCGTGCCTACTATAGCTACAATGCGCGTTAGGTTTAAGTCTGTATTACCTAAAGAAAATAACATATTGGGGGCATCTAAACAATCTTGCAAACGCTGCGGATATTCCTTATCTAAATAAAAAATAGGCTTTACTTGATGTTTTTTTATAAATACAATTTCTTGCTCTGCCCTCTCAAAATTCTTAAAATTAAAAATGTTTTTGGCAAGTATTTCACCTATACCCGGAATCTTCTGTAATTTGCTGTACTTCTCTTTAAACACAGCTTCTTCACTGCCACAGTAACTCACCAAATTGCGAATGAGTACATCGCCAATGCCAGGCACCAAATTAAGTGCGATGCGGTATTTTAAAAGTTCATCGCTTGTCATTAGGCAAACAAAGAATCTAAGGTATAAACAATTGCTTTTTCTACTATGGAAGCGGGGTCTTTACTAAAAGCATGATTAATGCGATTGGCCAAAATTGCATTTACCGAGATTCCTTTAAATCCAAACACCTCACAGAGGCCTAAAATAGCGGCAGTTTCCATTTCAAAATTAGTAATGCGCAGGCCTTCAATCTTTAATTGAGAAAGCTTCTGAGGCAAATTTGGTTCAAGAATAGGCACACGCAAGGCGCGCCCCTGCGGGCCATAAAAGCCTTGACAAGTGGCAGTTATTCCTTTTATAGATTGTGTATCAAACATGGCTAATAAAGTTGCATCCGAAGCAAAACAATAAGGTTTAACAAAAGGCAAACCCAACGTTTCACTTACATGGTTAAGGTCGAAATTAGAAGATTGCGCGTAATACCAAAGCAAGCCATCTAAGCCAAGGCCATGTGTTGAAACCAAAATTTGATCTACCTCAATGTCTGCTTGCAGCGCCCCACTAGTGCCAATGCGAATTATATTTAAATCTGGTTTGTGTGAAATTACTGTTCCTTGCTGCAAATCTATATGGCAAAGTTGATCCAATTCATTTAATACAATATCTATATTATCGGTGCCTATTCCAGTAGAAATAACACTTATTCGGTTTGAACCAACCCAACCGGTATGGGTAACAAACTCTCGCTTATTTTTCCTCAATTCAATACGATCGAAGTGCTTAGACACCTCTGGCACGCGGTCTTGGTCGCCCACCAAAATAACTGTTTGGCCAATATCTTCTGGTAACAAATGCAAGTGGTAAACGCTACCATCAGGGTTTAGGATGAGTTCGCTAGCTAGAATCTTCATATTAAAATTTTATCTGGGCTTGCTAAGTAAATCATTTACCTTTGCAATCAAAAATTCTTAAACCTAATATGGAAAATAAAAAAAACATTATGCTTGTGCCGGTAGATTTCTCAGAAATATCGCTCAACGCACTTCATCATGCCGCTCAAATTGCTAAACATTTTAACAACGACCTAGTGTTACTTAGCATTTTAGAGGATGATTTTTTAAGTAGCATCTTTAGCTTTAGTAAAACAGAAATTAAAGATAACTTAGCCAAAGAAGCTATGTTGAATCGCCTAAATGAAAAAGCAAAGGAAATCCATGCGCAATATGGCATCACTTGCTTACCTGTGGTAAAGACGGGCAAAATTTATAAAACCATTATAGAAACTGCAGAAGAACATGGTTGCGATTGCGTTATTATGGGAACTCATGGCGCAAGCGGCGTAGAGCGTGTTTTAGGTTCCAATGCAAGCAGAACCATAAGTTACTCTACTATGCCAGTTATTGTAGTTAAAACAGATAAAAACCCAAATGCTTACAAAAACATTGTTTTTCCTCTAGATCTTTCTAGGGAATCGAAACAGAAAATTAAATGGGCAATTCATTTGGGTAAATCTTATAACTCTACCATACATGTATTAACCTATAATGTAAGCGACGAATTCTTAAATAACAAACTGATGGCTAATTTACGCCAGATTCAAAATTTGTTTGATGAGGCTGGAGTTGCCCACGAAGAAACTATTGTAGAAGATGACAGCGATTTTGCACGTAAAACACTTGACTTTGCCGAGATGAAAATGGCAGATTTAATTATGATTATGACGCAACAAGAGAATGATAAATCTATTAGAGAATATATTATTGAAACCTATGCGCAGCAAATTGTAAACGATTCTGGCAATGTGCCCATATTCTGTGTAAACCCAAATACAGATACTTTTAAAAGTGAATTTATTATCTAAAAAACTAGCCAATTACAAATGTTTTCTATTAAACGCTTTACAAATTAGCATTAAAGACTATTTGAGTGCCTATTTGAGGTTAAATGAAACAAGTTATAGTTTTTTGAGAATAATTTAGCACAAAAAAGCCCCGCTAACTTTCGCTAACGGGGCTTAGCCATGAAAACCTACTGCAAAATTAATTGCAGAAACCTGAAACGAATTTAAAAAAATCTTAAGAAAATCAAAAAAAAATCACACTTTTAGGATTTTTTTTAGTTAACAATTTGATAATAAGCAGATTTATTTAAATTTACCCACGCTCTGCCCAAGCGCCAAAATTTAAATAGGCAATTACAATATCTAATTTCTCTGTTGGATAATCAAAAACCAATGGAATATGTATTGCCCAATGAAAATTGGTTTCCGTAAAATAATATTTCCCTTAGCAAAATAAGTTCCATCATCTCCAGCTCCAAGTAAACTATTAATTACTAATGCTGTGAATTATTAGGCGGCGTAATTATTGGGTTATTTTTTCTGTTTCTTTTTTACATAAAAACAGGAATAAACTTCTAGTTGGTAAAAATGATCTTCATGCCTCCAATTTGGGTATTTTATTAAACAAAAGTATTTTAATTCTTAAGTTTGTAACATGCAGTTGCAGTATCGTTTTGAACCTACCCCTATTCTAAAGCCATTAAATTATACAAATGCATTTGTAGCCTTAGGTTCTTGCTTTGCCGCTAACATAGGAAGCCGCTTGCAACAGTATCAAATAAAAACCTGCGTTAACCCTTGTGGAATTGTATTTAACCCCATCAATCTTGCGCAACATATCCAATTAAGTTTCTCAGAAAATCCCAACTTCGAATCGCTTCTCTTTCAGCATCAAGAGGTATGGCTATCGTGGCTGCACCATGGGAGTTTTAGCAGCCTCTCAAAAGAAAATCTTATTCAACAGCTTACCGTTGCGCACCAAGAACTTAAAGAAGCATTACTAGGTGCAGAGGTACTCTTGCTTACTTTTGGTAATGCTTGGATTTACGAGCATATCCCAACAAAAATACAAGTGGCCAATTGTCATAAAGTACCAGCAAATAATTTCCAAAAACACTTGGTTCAACCCACTACCATTGCAAATACCATTTGCGAAAGTTTAACCTTAGTAAAACAACACAACCCAAAGCTAAAAGTAATAACCAGCATTAGCCCAGTAAAATATTTACGCTGGGGTGCCCATCAAAATAATTTAGGCAAAAGCAGTTTGTTTCTTGCCTTGAACCAAATACAAAATCAATTACCAGAAATTGACTACTTCCCAGCTTTTGAGATATTAAACGACGAATTGAGAGATTATAGGTTTTACGAACAAGACTTTGCACACCCAAATACATTGGCCATAGATTATATATGGGAAATATTTAAGCGTTACGCGTTCGATGAGGCTACACTGCAATACCTTAAGGAGCTGCAACACTTGCAAGCCCAGCAAGCGCACCGATTACTGCATCCAGAAAGTGTAGCTAGTTTAAAATTTAAAGAACAACTTAAACAACAAGAAGCCAGTTTTAAGTTAAAGTATCCGCATTGTGTTTTTTAAAATACTTGCAATAGGCTGTAAGTCCGCAGGCCTCGCATTTTGGCGTGCGCGCCAAACAAGTATAACGCCCATGTAAGATAAGCCAATGGTGTGCTGTGGCAATATATGCTTGCGGTATATGCTGTACCAATTGCTTTTCTGCCGCTGCAGGCGTTTTTGCAGCAGTAGTTAAACCAAGTCTAGCACTTACTCTAAATACATGCGTATCTACCGCCATTGCAGGTTGATGGTAAACCACACTTACAATTACATTTGCAGTTTTTCTTCCTACCCCTGGCAACTTTACCAAGTCTTCTACCGTTTCTGGAACTTTAGCTTCAAAATCATTTACCAGCATTTGTGCCATCCCTATTAAATGCTTGGTTTTGTTATTAGGATAAGAAATACTCCTAATGTAGGGAAACAAAGTATCGAAATCTGTTGCCGCCATTTTTTGTGGCGTAGAAAAATCTCTAAACACATCTGGAGTTACCAAATTAACCCTCTTATCAGTGCATTGCGCACTTAAAATTACAGCTACCAAGAGTTGAAATGGATTATCATATACCAGCTCTGTTTCTGCGGTGGGTTGGTGAGTTAGGAAATAATCAATTACTCCTTTAAATCGTTCCTTTTTATTCATCTGGGTTCAAAGTAAATAAAAGATGTAAAATAATATGTTTATTTGTTCTATGAGATTAGTACTTCTTTTTATTAGTTTAGCTGTTAGCACTTCCCTTTTCGCACAAATTGAGAAAGACCCTTTGAAACGAAATCCAGAGTTTAAGCGTTTTGTTTATGAGACCAATCAGCAAATTAAACTACGCTATTACGACAGTTTATACTTTGATATAGATTATGAGCAAGGCAATAATTGGGTATTTAAATTCGACTATTCTGCACCAGAAAGCCCTGCCATTGCCGACGATGAATTTTCGGAGCAAGTATTGCTAGAAATGCCTGCCCCTAGGGGCAATCGATTTACAATAAACCAATCCGACCTTAAAAATCTTAAAGTAATTTATGGTCGCAGTTGCTTCTGCAAAGATAGTGGGCCAAGGTTGGTAAAAGACGCTACCATTACAGGAAAAAAAGTTGGAAGAAATCGTTGGTTACTTAGCTTGAAATTGTGGTTGAACCAAGGCCAGGTGTGAATGCAGAAGCCTTTACTAAAACCTTTAAGGGTTATTACAATCCTGGAAAATTGATTTATTAAATAGAGCGTGGTTACGCACTAATCAATCTCAAAATAATTTAGGTCTTTAGAGAAGGAGTCTTTGATATAAAGTGTGGCAACAAACGCAAGTACCAAACAGGCCAAACCAACCCAAAAGGCTGCCAGAATAACTCCCTGAGTAACGCTTAAAGTAGCAAAACTTAAAGTGATAGGAACTACAGCACCTCGCACAAAATTAGGAACGGTGTTGGTAACGGTAGACCTAATATTGGTGCCAAACTGCTCACTAGCT
>VEQB01000163.1 GCA_018883485.1 Bacteroidota bacterium | reverse complement strand
ATTGGTAACTTTCTACAAACCTACCTGCCCAAGAAACCTCAATATTAACTGCTCTGCGAATTTTATTTGATGCCGAAATTTGTAATACTCCTGGATGCGTTCTAACTTTTAATGCATAATCCTTTGGTGTACTTCCAGCAACATCAGCCATATAATCAAATTCGTTTCTCAACTCTTCTGATGCCAATGTTATATGACAAAACCACTCATTCAATTCCCTGCTTGTAAACAATCTGCATAAATCAACATAGCCTGGTCTATATCCGAACCACCTTCCCATTTGCATCAAAGTATCATACATTCTTGAGGCTCTTAAATAATAACTAATTGACAAACCTTCAAGAGTCAATCCTCGTGATAGTTTATCCCCACCTATAGCAATTACGGACAAACCTTTTTTATGGTCAAAATAATTTAAAGCATCTCCAGAACCACCATTTATTTCCCTGACCAAAATCCTGGATGCAGCTTCGTGTAAATGTTGTTTTACATCTTCCCAAATGTGAATTTGAGTATTCGTGTCTATGATACTTAAATCAGTATCTAAAATTTGTTGTGAAATTGTTTTGTAGCTCTTGTAATTCTCCGAATCAACCTCAAATACTTGTCTCAACTCCTCAATAATTTGTGGTGTTTTAAATTCAATTCCTCTCCTATAATAATCAAAAACGTTTTCAACCAATAACTTTAAGTGCTTTTGCCAAATAATAAACCTACTCACATGGACAAGCATAGAATTATGGCTGTTAATTTGCCCTCTTAACCTACGAATTGCACAAGTTATAATAAAACTTTTAATCGCTATTTTTAACGAATCAGGCAGTTCAGTTGGTAGTTCAGCAGTTTTTTTATGTCCATTAGGAATTAACTCATGATAGTCATTTATCCTATTTACAATTGGCAGAACAATATCTGAAATTTCATCATCCTCGAGTGGTTTTATACCAAATACTTTATCTGGACCAATATAATTTGTAGCTGCAGGAATATTAATTATAAAGTCTCTTGGAAAAATCTGGTCTTCCTCAATTGGAATAAAAATATTTGCAAACGGAGTCGCTGTGTAACCAACATAACCACTTTTATGAAATAAGCGAAGAATATCACGAATTAAACTATTAATTTTTGTTGACTTATCATCATCAGGATTTGTATTTATTGAAGCATTATCAGCTTCATCATCAATTAATAAAATTGATTTATTCTCAATAATTTTCCTGCCATCAGGTAATTCAATGGATTGAGCAGTTAGCCATCGTAATAAACGTTCTAAAACCTTTGAATTTTTCTTTACAACTGCAATAATTGGTTCATTTGTACTAAAGTTAATACCTAAAGAACTTGCCGCTCCAGCTGTGAAATCACCATTATCTAAACTTGAAGTTAAAGAGTGGGCTGTGCCAAGTTGATTAATTCTACCAACACCTAATTTTATTCCATTTTGGTCAAAGGCCCTTTGATGTTGAGTGTCAAAACCTAAAAAGCCCTCATCTAAACGCAATTGAGTTTGACTCCTTAAATTATTATGGATACCAGCTAGAACAATAATAAGTTTAAACCCAGAATCTGCTGCCTTGCAAATTAATCCTGTATAATTTGATGTTTTACCAGATTGCACTTGGCCAACAACTAAACCATATTTACTTATTCCTTCCTTTATAGTAGGATTAAACAGGCCGTCCAAAGTACGATCAGTTAATCTATCTAATTGATTGAGAACATTCTCAGGAAAGTTTTTATCATATTTTAAATATTCTCTATACCTATCCCAAAAGCTCCAATTTATTTGACTTTTAAACTCATTTACCCAAGGCATTTTTCTTTCGGACGCCTCAATTATCCTGAAGTCATCCATTCGAATATTGTAAATGGCCTGAACTTCCCTTACTAGATTTTCTTTATCAAGTTCGTTATAACTCGGTATATGAAGTACCTCATCAACCGCATCTTCAATTTGTTGAAGGGTAACGGCATTTGTGGTGGGCAAAAAAATCCTAATTGTTTTAATGGCATTTTGTAACATAATCTAATTAATAAACTCCAAAAAATGTGGGAATAAATTGAATGGTTCGAGGTTGCCTATTATTGCTTTTGATTCTTCTGGCTTTTTACCTGTTTTCACCAGATTATTAAACATAATTTGCATTGTGCTTTTTATAATATCTTGGTCATTGTCATCAAAAGGTTTTCCTTGTGATTCGGGCTCTTCACTTTCCTTAATAAAAATTGATTTAGTTGGAATGGTTTCCTCAATAAAACGAAGCAGCATTTCAATTGCTTTTTCTGGTTCTGATTTAGATTGAATTTTTATTTTTTCTAGCAAGGGATGCTCCCTATTGATTTTATAATACCATTTGTTTGCTTTTTTATGGTCAATCCAAAGTGGAATAAATTGCTGACCAGCCGCTCTTTGAATAGTTTTACCTTTATGCCTATAAACTTCTACTGCCTGTCCTCTAACTTTTAAAGCATAATTTCTAATTTGGTCTCTATACATTATTGGTGGCCTTGCAACAGATTTCTTAATATCAATTTGCCAATCTGCGTCCAAGGAATTGGGTAAATCAATTGGTATTCTTGTAAGTTTATAATGCTCTTCTTTACGAAACATCCCTAACCAATCACCCGCTAACAATAGTCTTTCATTCCGATAAATGTAAAATCCTTGGTGTTCATTCCATCCTTTTGTTCCTTCTGCCTCTTTATATTTTTCTTCTGAAATTTTTGATTTATGAGGTAAAACAAATCCCTTTAATGTCACCTCACCATTGTGCAATGGTTCCTCTGGAAAGGACTGAGTTGATTGCTCATTAATCAGAAATGGATTCCATGATTTTATTTCATTGTCTTGAAAAAATATTCTTATTTTTTTATTCTCAATAAAGCGATGAAATACCATTGCCAAATGTTTTTTCACTTGCTCCATTATTATCTGAAATTTATCTAATGCAATAGTATCTTCTTGTTTTAAATGCTTTACCACTCTATCAATTTCATTCCAAATAACTATTGTACCAGAAGCAGACCTTTCTATTGTTTTTGTACTAAACCCAGCAGGCATTAAGTCAATTAAATTCCAATTACCAGTGTGTTTTACATAATCTAAATCCCAAGTCCAGAAAACAGCACTATAATCCTTTTTCTTACTTATGACTGTTAGTTTTCGTGCTTGTGAAAACGATGCGGTTTTCAACCCTAAACCAAATCTGCCGAGGTCCTTGTTACTTCTGTCTTCTAATGGATTTTTACTTCCTGGACGCATTGCTTGAATCAATTCTTCATTGTTCATCCCAATGCCATCATCCTTAATTGACAACCAAGTTTCAGCACCTTTCCACTCAAAGTTTATCCAAATATTTTTTGCATTGGCCGAAATGGAATTATCAATAATATCAGCAACGGCAGTTTCGATATTATAACCGATAGCCCGAAAAGTTTCAATCATTGAAGAAGCTTCGGGCTCGGCTTGCTGGGTTTTGTATTGGGAGTAGTCCATAAATTTATAATTTAAAAATTATAAGTTGTTTAGAACGACTTCTGAATCTAAATCTGGAGAACCAATTCTATTGTAGAATCTTACAAAACTTGAAATCATAGACTGCACAAATGGGTCATCCAATAATGCCACCCTTTCGAATCCTTTTAAATCACTATAATCAACCATTATTTTGTTTTGAAAGTCAACTAATAAATTTTTTATAAAGGGAGTACCAGGTAAAAAAAAGTATTGGTCCCCTTTACGACTTTCAATAAGACGTTGCAGCTTTTCTTTATTTTTAGAACTTTTATTGGTCAAATAATCTATATAAAATTCATTTTCAGTTAATAAAACGGTTTCCGCCAGCAAAACTTTACCTGCTCGCCTTTCTCTTTTGTTAGCCTTATCTTCAATAAAATCGCAGCTTGGAGTAAGAATTACAAAATATTTTCCATCTTTAAGTAAAACCTCTCCAGTTTCAAATTCATTATTAGTAACAGGGTAAATATAATATTCCATAGGATGAACCTTTTCGGAAATTCTTTCTTCACCAATTAAGTATTTAATATTTTCTTTTGACAAAGAATTAGCAAGCCTTCTTAGCATTAAGTACCCAAGCGAACTGTCTGTTAAATCCGGTTTAAACAAGTTTCTTTTTCCATGAATAACTTCCCAAAAATATCTGATTAGTTCAGCATCTATGATTTGATGAATATTATTTTTAAGAAAAATGGTATTACTTTTTAAAATTCTGGTAATTTCTTTTACTAAGCCATCTTGACCATCTCTTTTATCTGTAACCCCAACAATTAAAGATTTATAACTATCTATCTTATGTGATAGACCTGAATGAAAAATTACTGGAACAAAGGTAAATTGTTGGATACTTTTTA
The DNA here is from genome assembly GCA_018883485.1 of Bacteroidota bacterium. GTDB lineage: Bacteria > Bacteroidota > Bacteroidia > UKL13-3 > UKL13-3 > B1. Next base: position 1,335 of record VEQB01000163.1, on the reverse strand, counting down.
ATGTACTCAATCCTTCTTGTTCAGCATCCTCTGATGCTTTTCCTTTGCATAAATCGAGGACAATAATTTCAAAAGACTCTCTTTTAATCCTTTCAAGCCCTTCATCAAAAGTATCCGCGGATGTAGCTTTTATGACATAATCGCCAATTTTATAGTCATTGAAATATTCAACTAAATCATCTCTTATACTTTCATCATCAATAAATAATATTCTTACTTCCATTTATATTCTGTATTTAAAAGTTATTTTGAATGTCGCCCCATCTAACGGGCCATTATTTACCAAATAAAAATCGCCATTGTATTCGGATACTAATTCGCCGACAATAGTTAAACCTAAACCAATTCCATCTGGTCTCGTGCTAAAATATGGGTCAAAAATTGCCAATTCTGTACCATCCTTAATTCCAGGTCCATTGTCGCTAAAAACAATTGAAAGAGAATCACTATTTCTCTCCACCAAAACTTCAATTTTTCGCTCAGCACTAATTGTTTCAAGCCAATAAATGGAATTGTTTATCAAATTCATAATGATAATTCCTAGTTCTGCCTCATCAATGGTAACAGCATTTTTACTATCAGGTATCTTACAATTGATATTTAATTTTCCTATATCTCTATGTGCAAGTAAAAATTGGTCAGCAATAATATCTTCAACAAAAATCTGCCTAGGTCTGCCCCGTTTTCTACCACCAAAAGGCTCTATTCTTTTAAATAATTGCGCAAAATTCTCCCTAACTTTTATTATTTTATCGGCACTTGAACTAATGTTTTCTATGTTTGGAGGTAAGTTACTCAATTCTCTTTTTATAAGTCCTGCTTGAATGTTAATCTTACCTAGGTAAGTTCCTCCGTCATGAAGAATAACATCAATTAATTGACCCAAAGTTGTTAGCCTCCTATATCTTGATATTACATCTTGTACCTTTTTTACTCCCTCTTGAATTTCTAACTCCTTGTTTTGAACTAAAGCGATTACTTCTTTATTATTTGGAAGTTTTTCATTTAAATAAGAAATGATTGTCTTTAGTGAAAATCTGTCAAATAGGCCATCCTTATTTAGGTTCGCTGCATCGTTTTCCCTAGGCCTTTCAATATATCTTCTAGTTTCAACTTCATTTAAAATTAGAATAATAAATTCTTTCAAATCTATAAATGATTGACTTTCTACAATACCTTCACGATTGCTCTGGTCTTTTAATTCTGGGTTTGTATCTAAACCTATTGAAACATACCCTACAATTTGATTATTACTTAATCTCAATGTAGGGTTATTAACTCTTCTAATATTTAAGTTAAGCCAATCATTATTTTTATTGCCATATGGTATAACCC
>VEQB01000162.1 GCA_018883485.1 Bacteroidota bacterium | reverse complement strand
GATCTACTGGGCTATTTGTATATGGCCAAGGAGTAGTAGGCTTATAGTGTGTAATACTTCTAGTACCACCTGGACCTGTCCAAACCTGCAATGGATTAAAGTTAACCGCATTGTTAAAAGCTGGCCAAGTATTGCCGCCAGGCGTAACTGCGCCAGAGGTTGGGTGTGTACCATCAAACTGCACAAATCCATCTAATTGGCATGGTGTAGCATCTGTTCTATCTGCTAATGAGTCGTAGTTAAACAACATAAAGGTTCTTCCACCGCAATTTGGATAAGTACCCGGTACGCTATCTATTCTACCGAACTGTAGTTCTATTCTACCACCAGATTCTCCATTTCTTAAATCGGGACAAATTACACCAGTTCGGCCAAAACCGAAGGCATCAGCACCCACTAAGGGTAGTTGTAAAGTAGAAGTTCCACCGCAATCAAAAGCATCTACATTAAAGTGATCATTTGGGAATAGTATATACTCCTTACCGGTAAGTGGATCAAACTTTACTTGATACTTATACCTGTTATAAATGACATACATAAAAGAGTCTGCTCTTAAATCTACATATCTAATTACAGAATCGGCTGGTTGAATGAGCATGGTTGAACCATCCATAATGGTATCCGCAGCTTTTCTTAAAATCTCACCTCTTCCCGTAAAAACAAGTCCTTGTCCTAGAGAATCTGGATTAATTACTGAGTCTGATGGATAGTAGTAGAACCCTCCAAGCTGCCTAAATCTTAGCGTATCATAATTTGCTTTTTGGTTGTAGAAATAGGTTCTTGAGGCCCAATCTTTCAAAATAGTTTTTCTAGCTCTGCTAAATGTATCACTCACCAATACCAATGGGGCACCAGGCGCAGTATCAATTTTTTGTTGAATAATGATAAGTCCAGAATTGGTCATATCTATCCTCGTAAAATCTCTATAAGGGTCGGTACTTTGATTGTTAAAACTATCTTTCATTAATAATGTAACAGTTGGGCAAGTTTGAACTGTTCTATTAAAAATGTATTGGTACATAGTCATTCCATTCATTCCAGGAATTACCGTATTACCTCTGTATCTTCTAGAAACACCATTTGGCATTGGAGGTAACGTTAAATTAGGCCCTCCAGGTCCAACTTTTAAGAAACCACTTGTATCAGAGGTAGTTCCATTTGGCAAAGTGAGCTGCCAATATCCATATGAATTGGCAATTGGATCAGGAATTTGACCTTGCCTTACAGTTACTTCCCTATTGGGTGTAAAATCTTGCGGCCACATGCTCGCCAAAGTATCTAACCTAGATGGTGTAGGACCAGAAGAAAACATAGGCTTACCCCAAATTGCAGTATCTACAGGCGCAACCAACTTTTTACCATTGGGTGTAACCTGAGATGGGTCTAATGTCCATCCATTTGCTGTGGAATCATAAGGCGGAAAATCTTTACCAAATCTGTACCACTGGTAAATAGTTGCCCATCTTTCATATCGGTGAATTGGCAAGGTATCGTGAGAAAATGCACAATTTACCCCACCTGGGTATATTCTTCCTCCAGTTACAAACCTTGGCAAAGTGCGATTGGCTAAATCTATGGCATTGGTATACGGCTGCATGCCCATATTAGGCGTACTTGGATTAGGTGTTGAAAAAGAAGTACACTTTGGTGCAAACTCATCGCCAAAATCCCATTTAATATATAAGTTATGACTTTGGTAAATGCTACTTGCATTCACAAATTCAATAGGAAAGGAAGGTAAACATTGCGCCTTAAGTTGTGGCTTAATTACAATTGGAATCATAGGATTTTCAATAGCAACTGTTGGCCCAAGAACGTTTACGCCAAATCCTAACAAATTACCTCTTCTGTAAGTCCTGAACCTATCCAAGGAATCATCGGTAAAAAACTTCCAATAAGAAGTAATACTATCTCTAAGTATGCCGCTTGAACCAATCCATCTATACTTGGCAATATCATCGCCCGGTTTAAACAAATAACCTCCAATAGTATATAATGTTGGATTGTTAATGGGAGGATCTACATAATGCGTATCTGATGGGTCTGGCAAACTTACCCTCGACCAAAAATCTACGCGCTTAACAGGTTTACCTGGGCATTGCACATATAATTTAGGAAAGAAATGTCCTTGCGCTAAATATTTATAACAAGGTGCAGTTTGGTTAACAAATTTATCCGAACCTGGCGGATTGGCATTAGGATCTGCAAAGTCCCATAGAATGGCAATTTGTGTATTTATACCTTGCAGTGGGTACATGTTATACAAGCATACACCGCCTTGTTGCAAGTTGGCTATACAAACACTATCTGCAATAGAATCAGACATGGCACTTCTACGAGATCTAAGATCGTAACGGATAATAATATTTTCTGGCAACTGGTTACCACTTTGGCTGTAGGTAAATGAATCCGAACAATTCAATTGTGCACTCTTTATAACTAACTTAGGATTAAACACACCGCTTTTGGTATACCAATGCGTAAAATTAGACCACATGGCCAATTGTTGAGGGGTATAAGGTCTTTGTGCAAAATAAGTAGTGCCATCATCAAAGTCCCACTTAAACCAAAGTAAATTAGAAGGAGAGGTTGGCGTTTGGTTAATAAATACATAAGGTGTAGTATCACATTTAGGTGTGCCACTTACGGCAAACCTTGGGTTTAAGTCGTTACCAACAAATACAAATCTAAAAGATTGCGCGGCGCAGCCCCCTTCATCAGTTACAGAGTAACCCACGTTAAAAGGGATACCACCTTTGGTAAAGCTATGGCATTTATTTTCACCGGCGGCGTAATCTGCTGTAGCTCCATCTCCATAGGTCATAAACCTAACCTTAAGAGGCAAGCTTGGGGCTGGGGCCCTTTGTGCTGCTTCTTTAAAGCAATACACGTTATTGGTAAAGCACTGCGAATCTTGGCTGGTTAAGCTAAAAGCCGCTATGGGTAAGTTGTAAACTGTATCCCAATAACTGGTTGTAAGCGGACCTCTATTAGAGAAATTTGCGGTAACTCTAATGTTGTAAATACCAGCGGCAGCATACTGCTTTGTGGCAAAATTAGTTACAGGCGTTCCTGTGAAGTTAACTGTTGAGTCACCATTTCCCCAAAGGAAAACATAAGAGGTAACATCGTTAGGATTAACTCCAGAAAGCAGTGCTTTAATCTGTAAAGGCTTGCCAAAGCAAGTTACAGAAGGCGCTACCTCCAAAGAAATCGACTGCGAGAATGCTGTTCTAGTGCCTAGCACCAGTAACATCATAAAAGCTAATCTAGTAAATAAACGATTCATTGTATAGGATTTAATTATTGTTTTTAATTTTAGGTCTGCCAATCTATTATTTTTTTTGAACATATCCAATTTATCTAATTAAGTTAATGAAACCTCTTTCCTGATAAGGCTCTTGGCTGTTTGGGTATTTGTACTGCAATTCAAAAATATATCTTCCTTCTTCACAAAGCTCACCAGACTTTAGATGAAGTCCGTGCCAATGTTCTTGGGCTGAATGCGTTTCGAAAACAACCTCACCTTTATTATTGTATATTCTTAAATAATAGCTAGCCAAAGGTTCGTCAAAGCTCACAATCCATGCGTCATTGCTACCGTCTCCATTTGGTGTAATTACATCATAAATAGTTGGCTTTGAATGCACTATTTCTTTTTCCAATTTTTTACCTTCTGGCTTTTTTAAATCTTGCTGTTTTGCCGCTTCAATTGGCTTTGGCGCCTCTACTGCTATTGGAGCCGAATGGTTATTTTCATTTAAGGGTTGGTTCAAGATATTTTCTTGAGATTCATGGCCAACTTTGTTTTCACTAGTATTAAAGCTTGTTGGGCTAGAATTTTCTTGATTTTGTTGTGTATTCTGAGCTTTGTTGAAACTAGTGTTTTTGGCCCTTGAATTTTCATCCTGCTTAGTAGCAGCAACATTTTGCGGTGCTTCAGTAGCTTGCTCTAAAACTTTCACAGCTTCTTTTGGAACCTCAATACTTTGTTTTATTGTAGAAGCCGTTTGTTGTTCTTTTTGAGAGCTAATAAAATAGATACTAACTGCCCCCAAAATTCCCGCAATGGATAAGGTGGCAATTTTTGTTGCTAAACTTGCTTGCTTAACAATTGAGGTTACTTTCGACCCAATATTATACTGGGCTGCACCTTCTGTTATTGGCGCACTTGCAATTTGCTGCAGAGAATCTTGGATGGCTAACCAAGATTCTGCTGGAGGCAAGGCTTCAAAACCCTCCATTTTGGAGGAAATGAGTTGGTCTATGTCTTTTATATCTTTCAAAATGTCTTTTTTTCTTCTTGTAAACGATTCCAAGTTTGGATAAAAATTTGGCGGGCTCTAGACAATTGGCTTTTAGAAGTTCCTTCATTTATGCCAAGCATCTGAGCAATTTCTGCATGAGAATAACCTTCAATGGCAAAAAGGTTTAAAATGGTTCTGTAACCCGTTGCCATTTTACCCATCACTTCTAATATTTCTTTTTGTGTAATACGCTCCAAAGTATGGGCATGGTGGGCTAAATCGAAAGCCTCATTCACATCACTTTGATCCATATGGTTTTTATTAACACGATAATGCTCCAAAGCTGTATTCACAAAAATCCGCTTCATCCATCCTTCCAAAGAACCTTTTCCAGAATACTGGGTAAGTTTGGTAAACACTTTTACAAAGCCATCTTGCAAAATATCTCTTGCATCTTCTTTGGTGTTGCTATACCTTAAACACACAGCATACATGGTACTACTAAAGTGCTGATAAAACGCTTGCTGCGCTTTAACATCATTTTTTAAACAGTCCTGTAGAATTTTTTCATCAAGTTGTTTACTCACTTTTGCAGTCTTAATTAGTCAGATGAAGCCTTTGCCTTTAAGGTTGCAATGCTCTGCATTTTTTTCTTAAATATTCCATAATCCTAAGCAGCCTTGGAATTTCACCTTTGAAATACCTAATTTAGTGGGGCAAAATTTTTCGGTTTGAACCAAAAAAACATCCTCTTATTTTTCCTTTACTTAAGTTGCCTCAGTGCTTTGGCCCAAAAAGATAAAGCCTTGGCTTTGCCTCAAAGTCCAAAATTAGACTGGGTTCAAAACAAAGGGCAATGGCATCCGGAGCTTCTTTTTAGATTATCGCAACCGCATTTTGAAATGCAAGTGCAAGCCAATAGCATTAACTACTATTTTGTAAATACGCAACAATTACACCCTCAATTTGGGCATCATGCGCAACGCCACCAAGAAGATAGCATATTAAATTACCATGCGGTACAACTTAAATTTCTAGGGGCACAAACTGCAAAAGGACAAATTCTAAAGGCTAAAAACTATTACCACAATTACTACCACAATTCGATTATAACAAATCTACATTTGTAGATGTTTTCTGTGGTGGTGGTTCAGTTTATACGAATGTTTTAGATAGGTATGAAAAAGTGATTGCTAATGATATTATATCAGATTTAATAGGGATTCATAAAAGTCTAATGGAATCAGATGATATAATTGAAAAAACAAAATTACTATGTCTAAATTTAAAAGAGTATCAGGATGAATATTTGAGTCTGAGAAAAAGTTATAATCAGTCTAAAACTCCGGATAAATTATGGGCTTTAATGCTAAGTTGTAATAGTAATTTAATTAGATTTAATCAAAAAGGAGAATTCAACCAGACATGGGGTAGGAGATCATTTAATAGTAGTACTGAAAAAAAAGTAAAATCATTCACAGAACACATCAGGAAGTTTAAAG
>VEQB01000161.1 GCA_018883485.1 Bacteroidota bacterium | reverse complement strand
GGTGTAAGTTCCGGCACCAATGCAATTTGTTCTGCCATTAATTTTAATGGTAACTTTTTCAATATCGTGGTAAGCATTTAAGGTATCTGCCTTTATTTTAGCATTTAACAATAGGTCCATTTCTGCATTTTCTCTAATAACTGCTTTGCCACTATCTGGAAATACTTTACTATCTGCAATTAAAATATAGGGTATTTTACCTACTTGCATTACAAAATCGTTTAAGGTTATTAAGGCAGAGCCTGCCGCAAATTTTAAACTATCCTGAGAAGGCTTATTACTTACTAGGTAGGCAGCAGCATCTGCTCTTTGTTTGTTTACTGGTCCAGTAAACTCAAGTGTTTTGGGTATCATATCCCATTTAAGTTTTTCAAAAGAACCTGCATAATTATTAAGGGCAAATGTGTTATTTAAGCCAGGGAAATTTTTATAATCGAACTCAGCATATTTTTTTTCTAGATTAACATAAGCTTTAACCTTTCCAGTTGAAAAGGCCACTTGGTTTGAATCTTTAGGGTTCATTTGTTTAAAGACTGCATCGTCGGATAAAATTTCTACCGGCCTTAACACAAATATATCTGCTTCTAATTTACCTCCTTCAATGTCCATATTACCTCTAGCCTTCATGGCCTTTGGTGTTAAAATAATTGTACCATAAAGTTTCGCACCATCATATGCAATCTTAATAGGTTCTCCTTTATTGGTAATAAACATGGTATCTTGGTAAGGAATCCAATGTGTAAGTACATTAGGAGACTTTACTACTGTTGGAAACAAAGAGGTTTTATCATTTTCAAATAAATAACTATTAGAATTCATAGAGTCCAGCATAAACTCAAAGCGGTGCGATTGTGTTCGCGATGCCAAATATGAGAGGGTTCCATCGCCTACTAAACCATCATTACTTAAACGTAAATCCATAACAGAAAAGCCTTTGCCTCCGTATAAATTGTACTTCGTCACCTCATCATTAGGAATATAAAAGCCAAGAGATTTATCAGGTTGCAGATAAATAGATTGACGCATGTCGGGTAATATACCTCCAGAAACCAAGGTGCCACCCAAGGCCAGTGTATACAAATTTAAGTTGGCTAAACTATCTAACACAAATGGGTCAACATCAAAAAAGAAGCGATCTCTGTTATAGGATCCGTTCATGGTGGTGGGGTAATCATAATACACTTTTGAACCTACCTCAGATGTAAATACTGGGTATTTAGGGTATCGTTTTCTACCGCTCTTATTGTAAGGAAAATCAATTTCTAAGGTTCCATAAATATTTTGAATTACACTTTTTACATGAATTAGCATCCCAATAGAATCATCTAAATAAAGAAACTTCAAGGAGTCTACATTGTTCAATCGAATCTTAAAGCTATTGTAATCAAATGCAAAATTATTTCCGTAAAAATCTGCCAAACCCGCTCTTAGCTTTCCGCTAAAATCCATAGTTCTGTTTTTCTTAAGCGTAACTACTTGGTCTCGTGGAATAATATAAACATTCTGTGAGTCGCTAAAATAAAATTTAGGTACGCCTTGAACTACCAAATCGTAATTAATTAGACTGATATGTGCGTTAGGAATAGCACTTATAGTTGAGGTAAAAGAAATAGCATCATAGTCTGTTCTGCCATTATGGGCATTTACATAGTCTATTAGTTTTTTCTTTACATAAACCATATTTTTAACTGCATCAAAATTTACAAAGCCTTTATCGTTCAAGTCTATCATTTGAATGCGAATATCAGATATATTGCTTTTAAAGGCTTTTGCATAAGATTCTACATGGAAGCTAGTTGTTTTATAATCTTCACAATATTTTTTTATGCGTTGCAGGGGATTATATGATAATACACCTCCAAATTTCTCATAGATAAAATCCCTGTAGTAATTTATAGATTCAAACTTTGCAGGCACATCACCTGAGATATTGTCTAATTCTATTTTAGGGCTATTTAAATCCCATTGTAATTCATCAACATAGAACTCTATGTTATGATAGTTATCTGTGAAAGGTGCCGAAGAAATGCCCATTTTATTATCGCGGTATAAGGATACTTTATCTTTATCTATTAAATAAGTAAAAGATAATTGTGGGTGGTAAATAGAGTCCTTATCTAAATAAATAGTAACCTCTGCTTTATTAACAGAAATCTTATTATCGCGCACAAAAAATTCTGGGGATTGTATCTTTAAGAAGGGTTTATTTTTAAAGCTAAACCAGAGTTCAGCTTTTTGTTCTTCATTGCCCTTTCCTAATACCAATGCACCACGCATACCAAAGCCACCTCTAAATTTTGCTTTGCCATAACTCGCTCCTGTGAAGGTAGAAAAGTAACCTTCAAATTGCGGATAAATAGATTTATCCCCTTGAGATTTTCCCATAGGCTTTTCCTTAACTCTGCCTAACATTGGCTTAGCTGCTAAGTCTAAATTGTAAAAATAACTTGAGTCTGCTATTAACTCTCCATCATTTAAATCTATAGTATAGTTTTTAATAATAGCATAAACACGGTTAGAGTCTAGTCCAACTCTAGTCCAATCTACTCTTCCGCCCTTGCCAACCCACAAGTTTTTACTGGGATAAAATTTACCTGATGTATTATAAAGTTCAAAGGTATCTCCTGGTGTATAGCAAAGTAGGTTTAAATTTTTAAAGTAAAACAAGGGTTCTTTTTCAACAATTAGTTCTGCATCTGCTGTAGAACTTACCCATGTAAAACCGCCTAATTGAAGAATCTTATTTTCGGCAAATACATTTTTAGAAACCAATAGAAATTTGCGGTAATCGTCTAAAGATTTTTTTAAGGATGCTGATAATGTTTTATGCCACCCGTCAAATTTGCTAAGATAATTATTGCTTACTAGTGCGTTAATAGTGGCTAAGTAACCTTCAAAATCTGGACTCACTTGGCAATTAGCATTAAGCATTTCATTACTCAATTTAACTATTTGTATTTTTTGGGCGTTGTTAAACTTTCCAGTACTGTAATACCCACTAAACTCTTCACCTAAATCTTTCACTTCTCGTTTACCAGAGCTAGCTAAAAAGGTTTCAAATTCTCCAATAAAAACAGATGGGTCAAACGAAAAACTGTTTGGCCTTTGGCTAAAAAGGAAACTTACAGAAACTAAGTTGGCTAATAAAATTAGAAAGATTTTTTTCATGTAAAAGGTAATGAGATAATATGAACGAATTTTAAAGAATAAAATTCTATGGCATAGCTTTAACGATATCTGTAAAGCTCCTGCTTTGTAGCGCTGCTCCTCCAACTAGAGCACCATCAATATCTGGCGCAGCGAATAGTTCTGCTGCATTTTCTGCTTTTACACTGCCACCATATTGGATGGTAATTTCTTGTGCAACAGCTGTATTGTATTTTTTTGCAATTAGGCCTCTTATAAATGCATGAATTTCCTGTGCTTGGGCGGTACTGGCAGTTTTACCTGTGCCAATTGCCCATACCGGTTCATAGGCAATAACCACTTGCTGCATTTGTATTTCGTTTAAATGGAAAAGCCCTTCGCTAATTTGCTTTTCGAGTACGGTAAAATGTGCATTTTTTTCTCTTTCTTCTAAAGTTTCACCACAGCAATATATAGGCGTTAACCCTGCCTCCAATACAGCATCTATTTTACGCGCCAGCCAATCATTATGTTCTCCAAAATATTGCCTACGTTCGCTATGCCCAATAATTACAAAACTTGCTCCTGTGCTTTTAATCATATCTGCACTTATTTCACCTGTATACGCTCCGCTTTTGTGGTTACTGCAATTTTGAACTCCAGCATACATTTTAGGCATACCGTTAATAAGTTTGCTTACTCCACTAACATGCAATGCTGGTGGTATTAAAACCACCCAGGCACTACCCTGATATTCATCTTTTACCATATTGCTTACCTCAGAAGCAAGGGCTAAACCCTCTTCCAAATTCTTGTTCATTTTCCAATTACCTGCAATAATTTTCTTTCTCATCTTGTCTTTAATTTAAATGTTTAATTATTCTGTGATTCCCAGAACCTAAATTTCTTACTTTGTTCAAAAACTTCCACCATAATGGCGTGATCTACTTCTGTAAATTCAATATTTCTTCGCTTACACATGGCAATAGCCATTTTATAAAACTTATTTAATACGTAAGTTTCAAAGCCCTGTGCTCCACCCCAACTAAAGCTTGGTATGAAATTTCTTGGAAAGCCAGCACCAAAAATATTTGCCCCAACACCCACCACAGTTCCTGTATTAAACATTGTATTAATGCCGCATTTAGAATGGTCTGCCATCATCAATCCGCAAAAAGTTAAGCCAGTTTTTTCGAAGCGTTCGGTTCTGTAGCTCCAAAGTTTAACTTCATCATAGGTGTTTTTTAGATTCGAATTATTAGTATCTGCACCAATATTTACCCATTCGCCAATTACGGCATTGCCAACAAAGCCATCGTGGCCTTTATTGCTGTAGGCATAAAATACACTGTTGTTTACTTCTCCGCCTACTTTACAATGCGGGCCAACAGTTGTTGCCCCATAAATTTTTGCATCCATTTTGAGGCCGGCATCTTCGCATAAGGCAAAGGGCCCTCGTATTTTACACCCTTCCATTACCTCAGCATTTTTCCCTATATAAATAGGACCAGTAGATGCGTTTAGAATTGAAAAATGGATGGTTGCCCCTTCTTCAATAAAAATATTTTCTGGGTTAAGCACCTGATTACCCTCTGGAATAGGCTGTGATTTTCGGCCTTTTGTTAAATCACTAAAGTCTTGTTTAAGAGCTTCCTCATTTTTAGAGAAAATATCGTAACAAAAATTTAATTGAATAAGTTCTTCAGATTTGCTTTCGATGGTTTTATAAATAGAAATATCTTCCGAAAAAGTTTGACCTTCATTAAGGTTTAAGCAAACAGCAAGGAGTTGCCCATTTTTTACAAGAGCTGTTTTGACTTGGTTCAAACCGTTAATTTCTGATATTAATGTGGCATTAGGGCAAATACTGCCATTAATAAAAACGCAAAGACCTTCTTTAATAGCTGGGAATTTAACACTTAAATAGGCTTGGGTTTCGTAGCCAATTTGGTAAATACCTAAGTAATTTTGCCATTTTTCATTAATGGTAAGTATACCTACTCTTAAATTGCCTACTGGTCTTGTGAAGGTAAACGGCAGTAAGTTTTGCCTTTGTAAAATGGGGTCGAATAGTAAATAATTTGGACGCATTATATTTTGCCTAATAGTTTGCAAAATAGGTTGAGTATGGCTAAAAAAAAAGCCCCGAATATTCGAGGCTTTTCAAGGCGTTTATAGCCAAATTATTTTTTCGCGTAACGTCTTTTAAATTTATCAATTCTACCTGCCGTATCAATAAACATAGATTGACCAGTAAAGAATGGATGCGATTTATGTGTAATCTCTAGTTTAAACAAAGGATACTCGTTACCATCTTCCCATTTGATAGACTCTTTAGTATCAACTGTGCTCTTTGACATGAACATATAATCGTTAGACATGTCTTTGAAAATGACATTTCTATAGTTTTTTGGGTGAAGACCTTCTTTCATTTTAATCAGATTTTGGGAGGGCAAAAATAGCCAAATTTTCTCATTTTCAAAATTTCTCAACAAATATTTTTAAAAGACTTTTCTGGAGTTTCCCCAAAAATAATCAACTTGGGAATAAGTTTAGTTGAAAATTTGGTGGTGGTTTAACTTTTATGAAGTTAACTAAACCTGTTTTAGTTGATTTTAGGAGATTGTAAATACCATCTGCC
>VEQB01000160.1 GCA_018883485.1 Bacteroidota bacterium | reverse complement strand
AAAGTAAACTGTTTAAATCAAAGCAAGACTTATAAGTCCTTCAAGTCAAAAGCAAGTAATACCTTGGTATGGTTAAAAGATGGAAATTCATTTGCCAATAATAATGTTGAGGAGGTAGCTTTAAGTTGGAATTCTATTGGTGATAAAACTGTATCGCTTACTGAGACCGATATAGATTCTGGAATTTCAATTTCAACAGAACTAACTATTTTGATAAAGGATACACCTTCTCCATCTGTTAGCGGTGAACAAGAAGTATTAGTTAATACACCTGCAATGTATCAAACATCAAACACCACTGGGAATTATTACTTCTGGGAATCTGATGAGGATACAATATTTGAATCGCAAGGATGTAATGAAACATTAGTAACATATTCTACCGATGGAAATAAGGAGCTTAGGGTTACAGAAAGCAATGGTGGTTGCGGACAAATGGCAATATTCCAAATTACAGTTTATGATATTCAATTTACAGGCAACCTAAGTACCAATGTTTCCCTTCAAGAAATCTATCAAGTTTTAAATTTTGGAGGATTTACCTACTTATGGGAAGTCGACCCTGCATTTGGCTCAATTATAGGACTAAATAATACGGAACAAGTTCTTGTAAATTGGAATCAGCAAGGCTCATCAAATTTAACGTTAACTATTAACACTTCATTAGGCACAACATTTTCAATTATCTATGAAATTATAATTTTATAAAATCAATGGAAGTATCAGGAATGGAATTAGCAATTAAAATAACATTAGTCTTATTGATATTAAGCCTGATTGTAGAAAAAATAAATGGATTCGTAAAACTTTATTTTCCCTCTCTTTATGGTAAAACTTATAATGAGGAGGAAGAGAAAATGCGAGAGAAAAAAATTCAGCGAAACTCAATAATCATTGGAATCATAGTGGCTGTCTTAAGTAATGCTAATTTCTTTAAATTATTAAGTGGAAAAGATATGATGTATTGGAGTGATGACCCAGAAGGAGTAACTATTAAGGCAATTCTTGGTTGCTTAATAAGTGGCATATTTCTAAGCCAAGGCAGTAAATTTTTCCATGATTTATTAGATACCTTGTTATATGCAAAAAAGATGAAAAAGGGTTTATTTGAAAATCAGGATATGGTCAACCAACAAATTAAAAATGGCGAAAATATTGATAGTGGTCAATTATTGGCTTATTCAATAAAACCAGAGGATAGAGATGATGATGAAGATGTAAGTATTTAATTTTAATGTTATGATAAATATTACACCAATGCTTATTACAAATAAGCGCAAAAGGCCATTTAAGAAATTAAAACAAATTAAGGCAATCATTATACACTGGACAGCCAATACAAATAAAGGTGCTAATGCAATTGCAAATAGAAATTATTTCCAAAATGACCACAAGGATAAAAATGGTAAATTAATACCACCTGCATCAGCACATTACAATGTAGATGATTTACGAATTATTCAATGTTTACCTGATGATGAAGTTGGTTACCATGTTGGAGCTGTTTGGACGAAATTTAAGCCAGAAGCTCATAGATTAATGGGTACGAACCCAGAAATTCAAAAAACAGCCGAAGATACTCCTAATAATTACACCATAGGAATTGAAATGTGCGTAAATAGCGATGCAGATTGGCAAAAAGTATTATATAACACCATAGAATTAACAAGGCTATTAATGTTTAAATACAATATTCCATTGGATAACATTTTGAGACATTATGATATTACCGGCAAAGATTGTCCTAAAATGATGTGTCCACCAAATGAAACGGAATGGCTACGGTTTAAGAATGAAGTTGTGGCGGGAACGAATATTTTGATGAACCTCAAAGTAAACAAAATTGTAGATGTAGATACAAATTTAAGAATTCGTAATTCACCGTCTAAATTTGGAGATGTTGTTGGGTCATTGAATGATGGCGAATCGGTAACTATAATTAGAGAAGAGAATGGTTGGTCTCAAATTGGAGAAAATCAATGGGTATATAGTAAATATTTAGTATAAAGATGAATAATCAAAACTCAATTTCAACTATTGCACTAATAATTGCATTAATCGTTGGCACAATTTACATAACAAGAGAAGTTAGCGCTGATAGAAGTATGAAACTTCAAGTTGACAGATTACAGAGTAATAAAGACTCCTTGGACAAGGCATTAAAAGATCTTGTTTCAAGAACATTTGAAAAAGATAAGGCCATTTTAGAACAAATCAAAATTTCATATAATCAAATTGATTTATTGGCAAATCAAAAAAAGGACATACATGCTACCGTTGAAAGGCAACAACAAAATTTGGATAGTTTAATAAATGAAATAATAAGAGAGAATGGAAAATATGAAACGCAATAGTTTATTTTTTGCAATTGCACTGATAGCTTTTGCGCCGTTTTTATTAATGGCTCAGGTTAAAGATACTTTATTTACAACAATGCTTAGAGGCGAACCAATAAATTTTAGATACAAAGTTGTGACCAATAATCTATCAAAAGAATCCTTAAGCACCTTGTCTAAACTTCAAACTCCCTATTATGTGTTAACAGAAAAGGATTTTAATTTTTTCAAAATAAATGCGATGAATTCGCATCATTCATTAAATACAGCAGATAGCATTATTGGTAACCTAAGAATGAATTCAAAAATTGACACACTGATTCAATTTCAATTGAAAGGTATTATAGAACAAACAAATCAAAGAGTTGAGGTTTATAGGAAGTCCTATGAGGAAGCAATTCTGTTGGCAGACAGTTACAGTAGTCAACTTGGAACATGTATTGAGCTCCATAAAATTAAGCCCAAAAAGCGAAATTGGGAGGCCGTAGTTTGGGGAGGAGTAGGAGGCATATTAATAGGACTTTTAACAGGGGTGGCAATTTCGAAATAGGCAATTAGCAAATTATTAAACATGAACATCTTTATCTCAAAATCTCAGAATCCCGCGCAAATTAATACTGGAATTTCTGCAATTACCTGCGAAGAGTTGGTATACAAGTTTGATTTTACATCAAGATTTCATCTCAAGGGACCATCCAAATTAATTTCTCTTTTAGATCGTTTATTAATTTGTTTAAGGCAAACTGTTTTAATTTATTTTAATAATTTTATTATAAAACCGAGCAAAGATTTAATGGAATTTTCGAGCTGTAATATTTTTTCAACTTAGACTGCTTAATAACTGATACATAAACAACCCAACATGGCTTTTTACTTTTTCACAGAATTAGATAAACTGAACGATCAAAGTACAATTAGCAATGGCGAGGCCTATGGACCAACAAGCGCAGCTGTTGGTATGGATAGGTTTCGGGTTACTTGCACTCACAAAGTAAGCTCCGATGCCAAAGTTATTGCGGTATGTAAAGGAACGATACTAGTTCAAGAACAAACAGGTACAAGCGACTTAGTAAATATTATACTTAAACCTTTTGAACAACCACCTTTTGAATTCCCTAAAATTAAGTATTTTATTTACAGAGGGGTTAAAAAAAGTAGTTTAGTTTCGGATTCTAATATTGCAGCTAAAAATACTAACAATTTAACCGATAGTTTATGGACAGATTATAACAACTTCAATAATCTATCCGACCAAGCTCCACCTTATCAATTATTAGGCTTAGGTAAAAATACTGCAATTGCACCTTACCGAAATGAAGATTTATTAGACAATCTATTTTACCAACCAGATACCGACCACCAATTACCAACAGTACAAGCTGGTTGGCACCTTGCTAACTTTGATTCCAATGCAACTTTTGGTTTTGAAATTATGTTCGAAAGTTTAGGTTTTGAACCCCAATTAGGCATAGCCAGAAAAGCTGAAAACATTATAGAGGTTACAACATTAGCAAGCTCACCTACCCAAGCAGTTTTTTTTGAACATTGGCATGATAAAGAAGATATTTTAAATTATTTAGACCCTTGTGCTTTTTGGGGTAGTTTTTATACCAAAAACTTACTTGTATTTAATAATGGTGATAAGGAAAAGAAAAAAGAAGATACCTTGTACTCGGCTGTTTTAAGCAAATTTAAAAACAAAAACAAATGCTATATTGAAATTAGGAACGAATTCAATTTTTCGTTGAATTACTTTAAAAATTATGGCAGCAGTGCTACAAATAATACTACCAACATAAAACTAGGATTAGGCATCTGCGCGCCAAGCAATATTGATTACTATACCAATGGTTGGCCAATTTTAATTGTTGATGGTTCTGGCTTTAGCAGCACAAATAATCATTATAATGAAATTAGCTTACAATTACCTTGCGGAAATGGAGATAACCCTTCACCATTGGTTTATTTGAGCAGAGCTTATAAGGCTGGTAGGAAATTTCCTGAAACATATAATTTAAAACAAAAGTTTTTACCCTCAGCGGTAAGCACAAATTATACCGATGTATTTAAAGTAGCAGTACCTTGGATAAGTGGTAATTTATGTTGTAGTTTTATTAAAATTAAGCACTGCAAAAGGAATACAACAGAAACTTTGCCAACACTAATACCCACACAAATAAGGAGAACAAATTATTTGGATGCCTTGTTTCCTCTTGAATTGGAATTTAATTATACCACTTCAATATTTGCTACAAAGGTTCATTTTGAAAGTGTGTACCTTGATTTAAAGGTAATAAATAATTATGATGGGGTCTTTAATTTTGGAATATCTAAAGAAGAAAATTCAGTTACCCTATTTGCCTTTCCTCTAGAATATAAATACACAGAAAATTCAAAATTTAAAACTTCAATTGATTTAATTGGAGAATTGAAAGCACAGGAAAGCACAGATCAATTTTTTAATAGATTGATAAATATTTATAGCAATGGTATTTGGAATGATATTAACCATTTAAATGGTTTAAATTTTAATAATATGGAGTGGTCTTCTATAATTGGAATTGCTTATAATACAAACAATTTTATTCAAAAATTACCCAAATTTGTTAAAATTGTTAACAAACAACAGCAATTGATAAATAATGTATTATATAATGTTTATGATGTTGAAGTTATTGGTTATAAAATTGATAACAATAATATTCTTACCCACTTAATAAATACTAACATAAATGTTTACCAGTTATATTAATGAAAGAATATTTTAAAACTTGGACGTTTCTTAAATACCTTAATTCTACACTAGGTATTTTATTTGTATTAATGAGTGTATTTTCAAAGAAAACAACATATATTCCAATATATTTTTTTTCATTTGGTTTTTTTGTATTGCTTGTAACAATATTAACTAAGAATAGGTATCAGAGAATAGCATTAATTTTTAATGTAATATTTTATTACTTAACAATTTCTGTTTATCATGAATTTAACAAGATTTATGTGATACATGTTAACAAGAAGCTAACTCAATCTGAAAACTCATTTCATTATATTACATTCAATTACGGAAACATTGAGTTATTTAAAGATATGTGTTTATATACTTGGTTTAGTAAATCAGAGTTAAATGTATATTTTGAAAAGAACAGAGTAATTAAAATTAGTCGAACTTTGCCGAAGAGATATTTGTTGATAGAAAATGGCGAAAATATTATTTTGAATAAAGATGTTTTTAAATCCCCATTTTTTATTGCTATTAAACCATTAAATAGAAGGTCTCAGAACATAAATTGGGAAATTGAAGAATTTGAAAGAAGAATAATAACAAATGAATTAGATTCACTAGTGTCCCGTTTAAATTAAAAGATTTTCAGTTGATTATATAATTGTTCTTTGATTTCTTGATCATAAGGTTTTTTAAGAAGGTCTTGAATTGATGTTTTATCAAGCAAAGATGCA
>VEQB01000159.1 GCA_018883485.1 Bacteroidota bacterium | reverse complement strand
GTTATGAACCCAGAACCTTCTAGTTTTGATGCTTTGCTTAAACATCATTTAGAGCCAGAAATCTACCAATTTGATATTTTAAATAAACTCATTGAGGTAGCAGATGGCGAAGAAATTGGGATTCATTTAGAACTAGATACTGGTATGAAACGGTTGGGCTTTGACGCCCATGAAATACCTGCCCTTTTGCAACTATTGAAAGCTACCCCCAACTTAAAGGTAAATTCTGTATTTACCCATTTAGCTGCCAGCGAAGAAACTTCTCATGACCCATTTACACTATCTCAAATTGAAAAGTTTAAACCACTCAGTGCACTTATTTGCGAAGCCTTTCCTTATCCTGTTCTGCGGCATTGCCTAAATAGTGGAGGAATTACAAGATTTAAAGAAGCACAATTTGACATGGTGCGTTTAGGAATTGGTTTGTATGGCATTGACCCTTCACAACAAAAATCATTTCAACTTAAACCTATAGGAACCCTTAAAACCATCATCTCTCAAATTAGAGAAATTGAAGTAAATGAAAGCATTGGTTATGGCAGAAATGGGAAGCTTCAAACCGCAGGACGTATAGCCATTGTTGCTATTGGCTATGCCGATGGATTAGATAGAAAATTAAGTAATGGCACTGGATATATGTTAGTGAATGGGCAAGTTGCACCTATTGTTGGCAATATTTGCATGGACATGACCATGCTTAACATTAGCGATATTGATTGCAAAGTTGGGGATGAAGTAATTGTGTTTGGTGACAAGCCAAGTTTGCATGAAATAAGCGCCCACATTGGCACCATACCTTACGAAGTATTAACAGGCGTTTCACAACGCGTTAAACGCGTGTATTACTATGAATAGATAAGTAAATCGAAACGATAATGCGCATAAGGTTGCCAAGGTTCTTGGGGTACCACTTCTCCTTTTACACCTAATTCGTTACAGAGGTTAAGCAATTCCTGCTTACTCCAAAATTTTCCCATATCATTGCTATTTTTCAACTCTTGCTTAAGCCATTGCCACCATTTGCGCGGACCATTGTAATAAGTAAAGAACTGATCCTGATTGGGAACATCTCCTATCAAAATAATTGCACCAGGTTTGGCATGTTTTAATAAATTCTGAAGCACCAATTTTCCTATGGCATAGCTTTCAAAATATTGAAAAGAAAAATATAAAAGTACTTTATCGAATTTTTGGTTCAAGCTAAATTGTGTGGCATCTCCTAAAACAAAATGCAAATTCTCTGTAGCTATTTCTTGAGCGCTTGTGATTAAACTTTCAGAAAAATCCACGCCAAATATTTCTTTTACATGCGGCAATAAAAGCTTTGATAGATGACCATTCCCACAACAAATATCTAATAAACTATCTGTTGGCTGAAGCTGCAACTGAATAACAATGCGGCTGGCAATGCGTTGCATCAACTCATCAGACATAGCCTGCCCCTTTAGCACTCTGCCAACTTGTAAACCCTCAACCTTATTATTCCAAAACGCTTTCCAATTCATACTTCATAGTTCATAGTTCCCGCCACCGCTAAAGCTTTGTCGGGCAAGCATACTTCATACTTACTGATGGTGATACGGCTCTCCTTTTAATATTGTAAATGCTCTATACAATTGTTCTCCAAAAATAAGTGGAACCAACTGATGAGAAAAGGTTAGGCAAGATAAGGATACCTTGAAGTTTGACCTGGCATAAACCTCTTCAGAAAAACCATAAGCACCGCCGATTACAAAAACAATATGCGCATGTTGGTTAAGCCATTGCTGCAGTTGTGTGGCAAAATTTGTACTACTAAAATTCTTGCCATTTTCATCCAACAAAACCACAAAATCTGAAGGTAGAATTCTCTTTAAAATTGCCTCTCCTTCTCCCCTTTTTAAGATGTTTACTTCTTTGCTTTTGCTATTTACCTGAAGTAGTTCGTCTTTATACTTGCAGTAATGCCCTAGGCGCTTCACATATTCATCGTAACCACTTTGGGCAAAAGGAAGATGTAATTTACCAAGTCGGATAAGGGTTATTTTCATGGAAGAACTATTTGCCACGAAGGCACGAAGACAGAAAGAAAAGAGGTAAGAGTTAAGAGATAAGAGGTAAGAGGTAAAAGGTAAGAGGTAAGAGTTAATAGTTAAGATTAGGGAAGAGATGATTACTCAGGTTTTTCTGCGGTAGGAGTGTCTTTTTTCTTACGACCAGGTTTCTTGCCAGCACTGCTTATTTTAAGTTCACCAGTATTGGCTTCCTTATCGTAATCTACCAAAATTTCATCCCCTTCACTCATTTCCATTTTTAATAATTCCTCGGCAATAGGGTCTTCTACAAACTTTTGAATAGTTCTAGAAAGTGGCCTGGCGCCTAGGTCTGGATCAAAACCTTTGTCTGCTAAAAACTCTTTGGCAGTATCTGTAAACTTCACTTTAAACCCTAAATCTTCAATACGTTTTAACAACTTCTCTAGGTTCAACTCTAATATTTTTGAGATAGATTCTTTATCTAGTGAAGAGAATACTATTACATCATCAATTCGGTTCAAAAATTCTGGAGAAAAGAAGCGCTTTAAGGCTGTTTCTACCACTATTTTGGCATTCTTATCTGCATCTGCAGATTTACTTGGCGTTCCAAATCCAACGCCACTTCCAAAGTCTTTCAATTGTCTTGAACCCAAGTTAGAGGTCATGATAATAATGGTATTTCTAAAATCCACCTTTCTACCCATGCTATCTGTTATAAACCCTTCGTCGAGTACTTGCAATAAGATATTAAACACATCTGGATGCGCTTTCTCAATCTCATCTAACAATACAACAGCATAAGGTTTACGACGAATTTTCTCGGTTAATTGACCACCTTCTTCGTAACCAATATACCCTGGAGGCGCTCCTACCAATCTACTTACGGCAAACTTCTCCATGTATTCGCTCATATCTACCCTTATCATGGCCTCTTCGGTATCAAATAAATACTTAGCCAATACTTTTGCCATTTCTGTTTTTCCAACACCTGTTGGCCCTAAAAACACAAAAGAGCCAATGGGTTTATTTGGATTTTTTAAACCCGCACGGGTGCGTTGAATAGCTTTGGTTAATTTCTTAATAGCTTCTTCCTGACCAATAACTTTACCTGCAAGTTCAGTTCCCATGTTTAGTAAACGTTGCCCTTCACTTTGAGCAATGCGTTTTACGGGAACACCTGTCATCATTGCAATAACTTCTGCAACATTATCTTCTGTTACATTAAAGCGCTGGGTTTTGGTTTCCTCTTCCCAACGTAATTTTTCTGATTCTAGTTGCTCTAATAAGTGCTTTTCTCTATCGCGAAGTTTAGCAGCCTCTTCATACTTCTGACTCTTAACAACACGATTTTTCTCAACCTTAATTTCTTCAATCTGCTTCTCTAATTCTAAGATACTTGCAGGTACATGAATATTACTTAAATGCACGCGTGCACCCGCCTCATCCATTACATCAATGGCCTTATCTGGTAAATGCCTATCGGTTAAATACCGGCTGCTCATTTTAACACATGCGGCTATGGCTTCTGGTTCATAAATTACGCTGTGATGCGCTTCATATTTATCTTTAATATTATTTAGAATCTCTACACTTTCTTCTGCGGTTGCCGGTTCAACCATGACCATTTGGAAGCGACGTTCTAGGGCTCCATCTTTTTCAATGTATTGACGGAATTCATTTAAAGTAGTTGCGCCGATGCATTGGATTTCTCCGCGCGCTAAAGCAGGTTTAAACATATTAGAAGCATCTAATGAGCCACTGGCACCTCCTGCCCCAACAAGGGTATGAATTTCATCTATAAACAAGATTACATCAGGTGATTTTTCCAATTCATTCATCACTGCCTTCATGCGCTCTTCAAATTGCCCACGGTATTTTGTACCTGCAACCAAACTAGCTAAATCAAGCATTACAATGCGCTTGTTAAATAGCACCCGAGAGACCTTGCGTTGAATAATACGTAAAGCCAAACCCTCTGCAATGGCTGTTTTACCTACTCCTGGCTCACCAATAAGAATTGGATTATTTTTCTTTCTACGAGATAAGATTTGTGATACGCGCTCTATCTCTTTTTCTCTTCCAACAATTGGATCAAGCTTACCCTCCTCTCCTGCTTTGGTAAGATCGCGTCCGAAATTATCTAATACAGGAGTTTTAGATTTGGTTTCTGTTTTGCGTGGCTCAGATTTTCTTTCTTCCTGCCCAGGAGTATAAAATTCTTCATCTTCTGCAGGTAACTCGTTGCGGGTTTCACTCAGATTTCCTTCCACAGCAGATTTAAATATTTCGTAGGTAACGCCAAATTGGCCCAAAATCTGGGAGGCCAAATTGTCTTCATCTCGCAATATTGACAGTAATAGATGTTCTGTACCTATGATATCTGTTTTAAAAATCTTGGCCTCTAAGTAGGTAATCTTTAAAACCTTTTCGGCTTGTTTGGTTAATGGTATATTAACAAAGTTGGTATTATTGGTGGCTGTGCCGCGAATATTATCTTCAATAGCCTTCTTAACACGCTGTTGGTCTACATCTAGCACCCTCAAAGTTTTAAGTGCTTTCCCATCCCCCTCGCGAATTAAGCCGAGCAACAGGTGTTCGGTGCCAATATAATCATGACCCAAACGGATGGCCTCCTCTCTGCTGTAAGAGATTACGTCTTTAACACGTGGTGAAAATTTTGCTTCCATAAAAATTATTCTAGAATCTGCTCAAATACAGTTCCAATTTTGTTAGGGCAATTTAACAAAAGTGAAAGATTATTTAAACAAAGTTTTTATTAATGGTCTAATTTGATAGAAAAATTACATAGTGATTTGGTTATATTCTACTTATAAATGCTCTTTTAAAATCCCATTTAACCAGCGTAGCATAAAAAACATTATGATAGCTGCAACACCTAAAAGCAAACCGTTTACAAAGAAAAAGTTCGACTTGTGCGCGTATCCATCCCATAATGTTGCAAGTATGCCAGAGAGTTTGTTTCCTAAAGAAGTGGCCAAAAACCATCCACCCATCATAAGCGCAGTAATTCTTTTAGGACTCAATTTAGAAACCAAAGAGAGCCCCATCGGACTTAAAAATAATTCGCCCACCGTTATTACTGCATAACAACTAATTAACCACATGGGCGAAACCTTAATAGAACCATTGCTACCAGCATAAACTGCAGCTGCCATTACCAAAGTAGAAACAGCAGAAATAAGCAAACCAAACGCAATTTTAGTAGCAGTGCTGATTTCTAAATTCACACGTTTCAAATAGGAAAAGAAAGCCACTACTAATGGGGTTAAAGCAATTACCCAAAAAGGGTTGATAGATTGAAACAACTCCGTATTAAAAAGAAAAGTTTCCTCACCTTCATTAGGTTTTAACTCGGGAGCCATGTTACGGTAATACACTGGGTAATCCCAAGTTTTAATAGCAGCTCCATTGGCTTTAACCAATTGAAATTTCTCGTTATACAGATTAACGGAATCTTTTTGATAAACTACCTTTTCGGCTAAGTAAAGGTCTTTAGCAGTGCCCTCAACCAAGGTTGGCATCTCTCTATCGGTGTAATATTGCGCCCAAGTTGTAAGCGCAGTTCCATTCTGTTTAAATACTGCCCAAAACATGATGGACAAAGCAAAAATGACAAGTAAAGCTGCCACAGGTCTTTTATCTTTTTCACTCGCCCGTACATATAATGAAACGAAGAAAATAATGACCGGTAAACAAGCAAAAATGAACGCATCTGTACTATCCGAACCCAACAAATTATCGGGTATAAACCATCCTAAAATTCCCGCACCGATAGCTGGCAA
>VEQB01000158.1 GCA_018883485.1 Bacteroidota bacterium | reverse complement strand
GCACCTCATTATAAATTAACAATTAAAAACAAATAAAATGGCAACAATTAGATTAGGGGACACGGCTCCCAATTTCAAAGCACAAACATCAGTAGGCGAAATTGACTTCTATGAATTTCTTGGAAACGGGTGGGGAGTAATATTTTCACATCCTGCAGATTTTACACCTGTTTGCACCACAGAATTGGGCACTACTGCAAAATTGAAAGACGAATTTGAAAAAAGAAATGTAAAAGTAATTGCTTTAAGTGTTGATTCGTTGGAAAGCCACAAAGTATGGATTAATGACATTAACGAAACACAAAACACAGAAGTAAACTTCCCAATAATTGCAGACGAAAATCGCAAGATTTCTGAACTGTATGACTTTATTCACTCCAATGCAAGTACAACGACAACAGTGCGTTCTGTGCTGATTATTGCACCTGACAAAACGGTAAAACTTATAATCACCTACCCTGCTTCTACTGGAAGAAATTTCAACGAAATTATTCGCGTGATTGATAGTTTACAGCTAACAGCAAACTACCAGGTGGCTACTCCTGCAAATTGGAAACAAGGCGAGGAAGTTGTTATTATACCAGCTGTTAAGGATGAGGAAATTGAAGCTAAATTTCCTAAAGGACACAAGACAGTAAAACCATATTTAAGAGTAACACCACAACCTAATTTATAAATGATTTTATGAGTGATAATAAAGAGGTTGCAAAATTATATGTTGATGAACAGCTTGTCCGATTAATTGCTGCTCAAGTGGCGATTATTACTGGTTTATCATTAGCATTCAGTTGGATATTTCCAATATTTTTGCTGGCGGCAGATTTTGGACTACGGGCTTTTACAATACAACCATCACCATTGGCAACTGTAGCGAGAATTATTGCTGATCTATTAAAACTAAAAACAAAAGCAATTTTCGCAGCACCAAAGAAATTTGCAGCAGCGGTAGGATTTTTATTCGCTTTGGCTATACTTGTTTTGTTGTTATTAAATTACTTATCTGCAACTTACATCCTAGGAGGTATTTTATTATTTTTTGCAGTATTAGAATCCGTGTTTAAAATATGTGTTGGATGTTATGCGCACAATTGGTTAGTTGCTCTAACAATAAATAAAAGAAATAAATTGAAAGCAAAATGATTGCAATTAAAAATATTTCCAAGACTTTTCATCAGAAAAAGGAACATTTCAAAGCACTGGATGATGTGAGTTTGGAAATCGAAAAAGGTGATATTGTTGGTATCATAGGTTTTTCGGGAGCAGGAAAAAGCACCTTGATTCGTTCTGTAAATCTTTTAGAAAAACCTGATGAAGGACAAATTATTGTGAACGGTAAAGATTTAGTAAAACTAAATAATAGAGAACTTGCAAAAGAGCGCAAAAAAATTGGAATGATTTTCCAGCATTTTAATTTACTTTCATCAAGAACGGTTTTTGAAAATATTGCTTTGCCTTTGGAATTAGATGATAATAACAAATCTGAAATCATCAAAAAAGTAAATGAATTATTGAAAATTGTAGGCTTAGAAGATAAAGCAAGGGAATTTCCAAAAAATCTTTCGGGCGGACAAAAACAACGTGTAGCCATTGCAAGAGCTTTGGCTAACGACCCCTATTTATTGCTTTGCGATGAAGCTACAAGTGCCCTTGACCCTGGCACAACTCAATCTATTCTAGAATTATTAAAAGACATCAACCAACGCTTAGGCATTACCATTTTACTCATTACCCACGAAATGGATGTGATAAAAGCCATCTGCAACCATGTTGCCGTGATACACAAAGGAAAATTGATTGCAAAAGGGACTTTAGAAGAAATTATTTCAAATAAGGAACATCCAATTATTAAACAATTTACAAAATCTAAAGCAATGAATATACCTCGGTCATTTAACAGCAAGCTACTGAAAGAACCATCGGAAGGTTTGTATCCATTAGTGGAAATAGAACTTACCGGCAACATTGCATTCGAGAAATTATTGTCAATAGTTTATGCTGATTTTAAAATTCCCTATGTATTAATTAAAGCAGATGTTGAATACCTTGGCAAAGTCAATTTCGGGAAATTGTTATTGCACCTGAAAGGAAATTCAGACCAAAACGTAAAAGCCATTGAATATTTTAATCATAATAAAATTCAAAACACCATAAAAGGATATGCTTGACGAAACAACTATTTCATTGCTTTTTAAAGGCCTATTTGAAACGATTTTTATGATATTTGTTTCGGGATTCTTTGGGTATGTATTGGGTTTACCAATTGGCATTATTCTATTTCTAACCAAAAAAGGACAACTCTTAGAAAATGGCTTTTATAATAGTGCTTTATCGCAATTGGTAAATGTATTTAGGTCTATACCCTTTATTATTCTAATCGTATGGATGATACCCTTTACCAGAGCATTAGTTGGAACATCAATCGGTGTATATGCAGCTTTAGTTCCGTTAAGCATAGGTGCTGCTCCATTCATAGCACGATTGGTAGAAAACAGCTTGCTTGAAGTACCGGCAGGACTCATAGAAACAGCAAGCGCTTTAGGTGCAAATCCATTGCAAATCATTTCAAAAGTATTACTGCCCGAAGCGCTGCCTTCGCTTATTAATAATGCAAGCATTACCTTGATAACCTTGGTTGGATATTCTGCAATGGGCGGTGCTGTGGGTGCAGGCGGACTAGGGCAAATTGGCTATCAATACGGCTATGTGGGTTATAACACTTTTATAATGAACGTAGTTTTATTTTTACTGATAGCCTTAGTATTTATCATTCAGTTTTCGGGCGACAAACTTTCAAAAAGATTTAATCATAAATAAATAAATTAATAGAGAATGAAAAAAACAGGATTTTTAAGTTTAGTTACAGCAATTTTATTATTGCTTAATTCTTGTAGTAATTCAAGAAGCAACGACCCGAATTATATAAAGGTTGGCATTAGTTCGGGCATAGAACAACAAATAGCTGAAGCAGCAAAAAAAGAAGCAAAAGAAAAATATAATTTAGAGGTTGAATTGGTTTCTTTTAGCGATTATATAATTCCGAACGAGGCATTAAACAATGGTGAAATAGATGCAAACGCTTTTCAACACGTTCCGTATTTAGAAGAACAATCCAAACAAAGAGGGTACAAATTAGCCGTTGTTGGCAATACCTTTGTTTACCCAATTGTAGCATATTCCAAAAAAATTAAAAACATTTCTGAACTACAAAATGGTAGTACGATTGTTATTCCTAACGACCCAACCAATGGCGGACGTTCTTTGTTATTGTTACAGAAAAACGGTTTAATTAAATTGAAAGAAAAAGTAGGGCTTTTACCCAAAGTTACAGACATCATAGAAAATCCTAAACAATTGAAAATTCTGGAAATAGAAGCACCACAATTGCCAAAAGTGCTAGATGATAAAAAAGTTTCCATTGCTGTTATAAATAGTAATTTTGCAGCACAGGCAGGCTTAATTGCTGATGAATTGGGCATATTGAAAGAAGACAAAGAATCTCCTTATGTAAATGTAATAGTTGCTAGAAAAGACAATAAAGATTTAGAAAAAGTAAAGAATTTTGTGAAGGCGTATCAATCATTAGCTGTTGAAAAAGTAGCCATTGAAGCATTTAAAAGTGGGGCTGTAAAAGGTTGGTAAATGACAGACAAAAATTTACATTTGAAATGACAGCAAACTATTTATTTAATAATTAAAAATACATTTAACCATCACAGAAACAAAAGATAGAAGGCATAATAGCATATTGGCAATAGTCAAGGTTTCGTCTCCGCTTAACATTTTTGTGGCAGTTGAAAGTTACCTTCTCCGAACTATTTTTTGTGCCGAAAACCCCGCCAATCAAAAATCTGCGAATCATTGGCGGAGATTGTAAAAAGACCAAAGTAAAGTTGAACAAAAAGAAATATAATATTAAAAAAAAAGACAAATGAAAAAAACAGGATTAACTTTTATAATGCTTTTAGCATTAGGTTTTATGGGCAAAACACAGACAACAAGATATTTTGAATTTTTGACAAACTGTGGACATGGGAACTGGCAAGACACCACATTCATAGCTTCTACCTCCAATCAGAAGGTAATAGACTCAGTGCTTGCTAACTTGGCTAGACCATTAAACCAGAGAAACTTTATTAACGGACCAATTGATTATGGCAATGGAGCACACAATCACAATGCAAATCATTGGTTTTTATGGCATTTTATACCTAATCAGTGGAGCCTTGTAGAAATGGCTATAGAACTTTGTGATGGCTGCCCTTACACAGATCTTGACGCTGATACAGCTTATTGGGTCGGAACTGTTGGTAGTTTTTGCCCTTGGTCAGGTCGTCCAGTAAGAGAAGTATCAAAACCCTCTGGCATTAACGAACCGAGTTTTGAAAATGAAATTTTACTTTATCCAAACCCAGCCAAGCACGAATTAAATTTGAGATGGAATAATTTAGATAATATTTCTGTTACAATATTTAATTCAATAGGACAAAAATTATCAACTTTTATTCTTTCAAAAGATAAGAATATTATTGACATATCAGGCCTACAGAATGGACTTTACTTTCTAAAAATTATTGACGGAAATAAAACAGCAACAAAAAAATTAATTATTGATGGTTAAGCACCCGACAAATTAAATATTTGGTTATTTCCAATGGAAACAAAGTGGGTTGAATAACTACCAGTATTGACGAAACATATTTTTTAAGTGGTTAAACACTACGTAAAATATCATAAAAACAGAAATGAAAGCAACATTAGAAGACACTATACAATCCATTTATTTATTACCTGAACAAGCATTAAAAGACGTTTTGGAACACTTTCACCATCAGGAATACCCAAAAAACTATTTTTTACTCAAACCAGGTAAAACATGTAAACACCTTTGGTTTATGACAAAAGGTGTAGCTAGATACTTTTACACCAATGACCAAGGAAAAGAGATGAATACTTGGTTTAGCTTAGACACTCAAATTATAACAGACACTACCAGTTTTGTAAAACAAGAACCGGCTCAAGAAAGCATACAACTGATTGAAGATAGTGAAATGTATTCCATTGAATATACTGCATTACAAGCCTTGCTTCAAAAGCATCATTCATTCGCCCTTTGGTATATTAAGTTGGTTGAATTGAACTATGTAACGCAAATTGAAGACAGACTTTCAGATTTACAATTTCTTGATGCCAAGCAGCGTTACCAAAAATTATTAAACTTATATCCAGAAATTGCCAACCGCATAAGCCTTGGAAATATAGCTTCTTACCTAAATATCACCCAAGAAACACTCAGTAGAATCAGGGCAGATAAGCTCTAATCATTTATTGATCTACATCAAATCAGTTTTTGTTCTACATCAAAAGCTATCATTTCAATACTTTCCAATTTTGCAGTATCAATAATTAACACTCAAAATTGGATCAACATGAATATTTCAACATTTTTTGAAAATGTCACCGCCTTGTATGGCGAAAATTTACTTTGGTATGCAGGATTCGCATTTCCATTTTTCATTATCTTTTGGATAATAGGAAAAAAGTACTTCAAAAAAATAAGAATTCAGGAAATAGAGAGAGCTAACGTTAATCATTTTAAACACGATCTTGGTTTTTCAGCAAGTACATTTTTAGTTTTTGCTATCATGGATGTTTTCCTCTTATATTCAGAAAGCAAGGGCTATACTAAACTCTATTTCGATATTTCCGACTATGGGTACGTGTGGTTAGGGGTTAGTTTCTTTCTTGTGCTTTTTATTGACGATATGTTTTTTTACTGGAGCCATAGGGCTATGCACTTACCTCGTTTTTATAAATTCTTTCATAAGGTACATCACGAA
>VEQB01000157.1 GCA_018883485.1 Bacteroidota bacterium | reverse complement strand
ACTTAGAGTCGAAGCAGGAGCGCATGGATTTGCAACAAAGATCTTACGATAACCAGCAACAATTTTTTAAGGATCAAGAAAAATTAATAAACCGCTTTAAGGCCAAGGCCAGCAAAGCCTCCATGGCACAGAGCAGGATTAAGATGCTCGATCGGGTTGAGCGCATTGAAGCGCCTGAAGATGATAACCGAGAAATCAATATTCAATTTAGGGTTGGGGTTCAGCCAGGAAGAACCTTAGCCGAATTAAAGAATGTTGGCAAGGCCTATCCAGATATTCGTATTCTTTCACATGCCGAAGCAAGAGTAGAACGAGGCGATAAAATTGCACTTATTGGAGCCAATGGAAAAGGCAAATCTACGGTACTGAGAATGTTGGCAGGAGTTGAACAATTTGAGGGTACCATTACACCCGGACATAATGTGAAACAAGCTTTTTATGCGCAGCACCAATTAGAGTCATTAGGATTAAACAACGAAATTTTAGAGGAGCTACAGCATTTTGCCACAGATAGAGCCGAAACAGAATTAAGAACTGTATTAGGCTGTTTTCTGTTTGCTGGAGATGAAGTTTTTAAGAAAATAAAAGTCTTAAGTGGTGGTGAAAAAGCGCGTGTTGCCTTAGCCAAAACACTATTAACCGAGGCAAATTTTCTACTACTAGATGAACCAACAAACCATCTAGATATGCGAAGTATTAACTTACTTATTCAATCTTTACAAGCTTATGAAGGTTCTTTTTTGGTAGTGAGCCACGACCGATTCTTTGTTTCTGAAGTGGCTAATAAAATTTGGTGGATAGAGAATGAAGAAATAAAAGAATACCTAGGCACTTATGATGAGTTTGAATATTGGAAGGCCAAAAGAGATGAGGAGGCTAAATTAAATAAGAACCTAGAACCTCCAAAACCAAAAGTAAATACACAAGCCAAAGCAGAGGTTAAACCAGAAGAGAGCAGACTAAAGCAAAGTAATAATTATCTTCAGAATCTTAAGAAGCAAATAGATTCTTATGAAGTTAAAATCGTTCATGCTAAGGAGAAATTAAAGGAAATTGAAAATGCCTTTGCCAATCCAAACAACAGTAGCGATGATAAAATGAAAGAGTTAAATAACTTTTACGAAGCAGAGAAGAAAGCAATTCAATTCTTAGAAAAAGAAATGGAAGTACTATTGGAAGAACTTATTCTTTTAGAAGGGTAAACATAATGAAAAGCAGATTTATTCGTAACTTCATTCTGAATAAGGTTTTATCAGCTAAAGTTAATTCTGACCAATCTGCTTACGCCATTGCTAGGGCATATAGGTTGCTAAAAATTACAGTTAAGCGAAATGTAAAAGATGTAATTTTAATTACCATCGGAATTTTCTCGGCATCCTTTGGGTTTAAAGGATTTTTGTTAACTAGCCATTTTATTGATGGAGGGGCAACGGGAATATCCTTATTAATCTCTGCCCTTACTCAAATTCCTTTATACCAACTTATTATTGCTATTAATATTCCATTTGTTTTCATGGGATATAAAATGATGGGAAGACCATTTGCGATTAAAACTGCCTTAGGCATAATGGGCCTTTCACTTTGTTTAGCCACTGTAGAATTCCCTAATGTAACCGACGACCGTTTATTGGTTGCGGTTTTCGGTGGTTTTTTTCTTGGTGCGGGTATTGGCTTTGCGGTTAGGGGTGGTGCCGTTATTGATGGTACAGAAGTTTTAGCCATCTTTCTTAGCAAGAAAGTGAGTGCTACCATTGGTGATATTGTAATGGTAATTAATGTATTTATCTTCTCTGCTGCGGCCTTTTTATTGGGTGTTGAAATTGCGCTTTATTCTATGATAACCTATTTATCTGCATCTAAAACACTAGACTTTCTGGTTGAGGGTATTGAAGAATATATTGGGGTAACTATTGTTTCTGCACATAGCGAAGAAATAAGAGAAATGATAACCACTAAAATGGGAAGAGGTGTAACCGTGTATAATGGTAAACGGGGTTTTAATTACCAAGAACAAAAGCAAGATGTGGAGATTGTTTATTCTGTGATAACACGTTTAGAGCTCAATAAAATGAAAACTGAAATTGAAATAATAGATTCAAATGCTTTCGTAGTAATGAATTCTATTAAAGATATCAAAGGGGGAATTATTAAAAAAAGACCATTAGCCCATTAAATAAAGTGCTAAATTGGGTTTAATCATTTTTAAGGGTGATAACTCTTTGATAATCTATTTTTAAACAAAAAAAGACCAAGCAGATTGCTTGGTCTTTTAAACGCATCAATTTTAATTGGTTCAAACAGATAACTCTTTGGTATTTCTTTGAATAAAAGCGGTTAACTCTTCTCCATGTAATAGGTTTTGCGATAAACGCGCTAAGTCAAAAGCTTGTTTCATTACTTGCATTTTTACCTCTCCATCTTCCATCTTACTTAATTTTACACTTAAGGCATGGTTGGTATTAATAACAACTCTATAGGTATCTGGCATATTACCAAACATGCTCATGCCTTGCATTTTTTGCATTTCCTTCATCCTACGTTCCCATTCAGGAGTAATTAGTGTTAAAAATTGATCGTCTGGCGCAAGTGCCTCATTTTCGAAAACAAACTGCCCTGCATTACCAAAACTATTTGCAAAAGTATCTTTAATGGCTGTTTGGTCTTTCTCACTTAAAACACTTTCCTTCTTAACATCCTTATCAATAAGCTTATCTATACTATCGCTATCTACGCGTTTCCACTGAACTCCCTCCCATTTATGCTCAATATTTGAAATAAAATGATTGTCTAAAACACCATCCATTCTCAGAACGTCGTACCCGCGTTTTTCTATGGCTTGAATAAAACTATCATGGGCTTTTAAATCATTGGAGTACAAGAAAACCGCTTTATTATCTTTATCTGTTTGCGTGGCTGCAACTTTCTCTTTATACTCATCAATAGTAAAATAGTCATTGGCCTTATTTTGCAATAAGCAAAACTTTTTTCCGCGTTCAAAGAATTTTTCTTCACTAATCATTCCATACTTTACAAAGGTTCCAACACTCTCCCACTTGTTATTAAATTCAATACGGTCGGCTTTGTAAATCTCTTCTAATTTATCGTCCACTTTCTTTGTAATATGGCTATTAATTTTCTTTACGTTAGCATCACTTTGTAAATAACTTCTACTCACATTCAAAGGAATATCTGGAGAATCAATCACGCCATGTAGCAACATTAAAAATTCTGGAACAATATCTTGAACGCTATCTGTTACAAAAACTTGATTGCTGTAAAGTTGTATCTTATTTCTGGTAGGTTCAAACTCGTTTTTAATCTTAGGAAAATAGAGAATACCCGTTAATTTAAAAGGATAGTCAACATTTAAATGAATCCAAAATAATGGAGTTTCACTAAATGGATAAAGCTCTTTGTAGAAGTTTTCATAATCTTCTTTACTGCAATCTGAAGGGGCTTTGGTCCACAATGGAGCAGGATTATTGAGCACCTTTTCTTCATATTCTATTTCAATGGGTAAGAATTTGCAGTATTTATCTAAGATATTCTTGATCCTAAAATTATCATTGAATTCTAAAGAATCCTCCGCTAAATGAAGAATAATTTCTGTACCTCTTTCGGCCTTTTCAGAATCCGAAATCTCGAAAGTAGTGCTACCATCGCAAGTCCATTTAACAGCTGTAGCTCCCTCTTTATATGATTTGGTATGCAATTCTACTTTATGCGCAACCATAAACGCAGAATAAAAACCTAAGCCAAAATGCCCTATAACCTGAGCTCCCTTATCTTTGTACTTATCTAAAAACTCTTCTGCACTGCTAAAGGCTAATTGGTTGATATATTTATTAACCTCTTCTTCTGTCATTCCTATTCCACTATCAATAATATGAAGTGTTTTGGCCTCTTTATCCAGCTTTACTTTAATCTTTAGGTCGCCCAACTCCCCTTTTGCTTCGCCACTTGCAGCTAATGTTTTCAACTTTTGAGTAGCATCTACTGCATTACTTACCAATTCTCGTAAAAAGATTTCATGATCGCTGTAAAGAAACTTTTTAATAATGGGAAAAATGTTCTCGGTATGAACACTAATATTACCTGTTATTGCCATATGTAAATATTTTATTTAAAGGGTTGTAATCAAATTGCGTTCCAAGCAGACCTAATTCTGTCAAATTGTCTAATCGCAATCTCAATCTTTTGCAATTTTGCAAAGGGTTTTCCGTTGAAATGCATATTTTTGAACAGCATGAAAAGAGGCATTTGGCTTATATTTCTATTTTTTAGCTCAAGGGCAATGGCGCAACTTGGAGGAAACAATACCTATCAATTTCTACAAGTTTCTCCCAATGCAAGAGTGGCAGCATTAGGTGGTAACGCCATAATAACCCCAGATGCAGACCTACACCTTTCTGCCCAAAACCCAGCATTATTAACCGTAAAAAATCATAACCAATTGGGCTATAGCTACCTCAATTACTTCACAGATATTTCGGCAGGGGAGGCTCGTTATGCAAGGCATTTTGATAGTTTAAATACAACTTTTGCGGCAGGAGTTCAGTATATTAGTTACGGCAATTTCATTAGAACCTCTCCAGATGGGCAGGAATTAGGAACCTTTACAGCTGGTGAATATAATTACCATGTTACCATGGCAAAATCCTTTCAAAAATTTAATTACGGTGCCACCCTTAAATTTATATACTCCAATTTAGAATCATATAATTCTTATGGAACTGCCATAGATTTAGGTGGTACTTGGAGAAGTGAAGATCAACTTACTACAATTGCAGCTGTTGTTAGCAATATAGGGTATCAGCTAAAAAGTTACACCAATGACAACAGAGAAACCATTTCAAACAATGTGCAATTAGGAATTAGTAGAAAGTTTGCTCATGCGCCATTTAGGTTTGGCATTATTGCGCAAAATTTACAACAAGCTGGCAAACTGCTTTACAATATTCCAAATAGAAATGATATTAGTTTAGAAACAGGCGAACCTATCCTTGAAGACTTTTCAAGCATTCAAAAAGCAATGGCTCATATGATATTTAATACCGAACTTATCTTGGGAAAAACCCTAAATTTTAGGTTGGGTTATAATGTGTTAAGAAAAAGAGAAATGGAGTTATCGCAAACCAGAAGCATGGGTGGTTTTACTTGGGGCTTTGGATTAAGAATTAGTAAGTTTCAATTTTCTTATGGCTTTGGAGGCTTCATTCCAGGGAAAAATTCAAACTCGTTTAGTATAATTACCAACTTAAACGACTTTAAAAAAAAGTAAAGCAAGTCAGTGAAAAAAATCATCATTGCAATAGATGGCTATTCATCTTGTGGTAAAAGCACCATAGCAAGAGAATTGGCTAACGCGCTCAACTATCATTATGTAGATACAGGTGCTATGTATAGAGCATTAACCTTGTATTTATTCCAAAATCAAATAGATATTCTCCATCCTGAAATGGTAGCCACAGCCTTGCCTCAAATTACAATTAGTTTTGGGTTTGATGAAACTACACAAACTCAAATTACTTTACTGAATGGAGAAAATGTAGAAAGAGAAATTAGAATAAATCCTCGTATTGCAAGTATGGTAAGTGATGTTAGTGCACTTAGTGCCGTGCGAAAATTCTTGGTAGAACAGCAAAAGACTTTAGGGAACGAAAAGGGAATTGTAATGGATGGAAGAGATATTGGCACTGTTGTATTTCCTGAGGCAGAGCTTAAATTGTTCATTACTGCAGAACCAAATATTCGAGCTCAACGCAGGTTAGAAGAACTGGCCGATAAAGGTCAGGATACCACCTATGACGAAGTATTAGCCAATTTAACCAAACGCGATTATTT
>VEQB01000156.1 GCA_018883485.1 Bacteroidota bacterium | reverse complement strand
GATTAGATTGGCTTATATTAAATAATAATTGCACTTTACTAGAAACTTTATTTACATGTTGCCCACCTGCCCCGCCGCTTCTACTGGTTTTAAAAGTAAATTCGCTTATTAAATCTGTGGTCTTAAAACGCATGTGGCAAAGGTAGGGAAGAAATTTTAACACAAAGTACACCAAGGATTTTTAGCGCTCGCTATAGCTTTGGTCTGAACCAATGAGCAGGTATTTTGCTGATTGAAAAAGATGACAATAACAATTGCAGTGTAGTAAAAGCACTAAAAGTAAGAGATGGTTCACCATTGGATGTGCCAATGATGCAATTTGGTTGGAGTAAAACAGAAGGCCGACATGTTTTCCTTGGAGAAAAAAGCAAGGAAGATTCCGATACAAGAAAAACCATTGAGCTCAAAGATGTGGCAAGCGAAATTTTCAAGAACCGTGTTTACATCAGTAACCAAAATTTAATCAAGGCCATTATGGAAAGTACGGATGTAAAGGAACGAACCGCCAGAACATATATAAAATTCATGCGTGACAATGGAATCATTGAGAAAAACCCCTCCAATGCGCTAGAATACTGCCTAGTTTCCTTGCCTTTCTAAGAATATTCGGAGTTTTTACTACGAAACTACCAGTTTAAGCCCCCCTTTTCTGGTAAAAGTCCTGCGGTTTTCCGTGGGACTTTCTTTTTTATTACGTGGTTCCGCAGTATTACTACTTTTGACCTTAAATGGCAGAAAATTTTCAATTACTGGTTTGAGGAAACGATATTATTTCCCTATTTTTGACAAGTTTGTCAAATTTTAAAGATTCTAATGATAATAGAAATGGAAAAGCCGATTGAGTTTGGAACGTATATTCATGATTTGCGCAAAGAGAAGAAGTATTCTTTGAAAATTGTTGCTGATAAATTAGGGATTGACATTTCGATGCTTAGCAAAATTGAAAATGGAGAAAGACAACTTCAATCACACATGCTGAATGGCTTGTCAGAATTATTTGATTTGGACTACAAGGAAATGCAAATACAGTTATTGAATCAGAGGATTGATGAGCAATTTGGGAAGGAACCATTTTTCAATGAAGCGATTAAAAAGATTTCCGAATTGAAAAACAAATAATTAAGACTGTAAATAAACTAGAAATAAAAATATCCAATGGCAAAACAGAAAAAAGAAAGCGACATCGGAGCTTCGCAAACACCTTTGAAAAGCAAAACTAAGCGTGAGCAAATAAAAGAAAAAGTAATTGAAGTTACCCTTTGGGAAGCGGCAAATAAACTGAGAGGAAGCGTTGAGCCAGCCGAATACAAACACGTTGTATTAGGACTAATTTTCTTAAAGTTTGCCAGCGACAAGTTTGAAGAACACAGAGCGAAACTGATTGCCGAAGGCAAAGACAAGTACCTTGAAATGCCTGAGTTCTACAATATGAACAATGTGTTTTTCTTAGAAGAAACAAGCCGTTGGAGTTATCTGATAAAAAGAGCCAAACAAAATGATATTGCATTACTCATTGACACCGCCTTGCACACCATTGAGAAAAACAACAAAGCTTTGAAAGGTGCATTGCCTGACAATTACTTTTCTCGCTTGGGTTTAGATGTAACCAAACTGGCTTCTTTGCTCGATACCATAAACGACATTGAGACCACCAAAGACCCGAAGCAAGATGTTGTGGGGAAAGTGTATGAATACTTCCTTTCCAAATTTGCATTAGCTGAAGGAAAAGGCAAAGGAGAATTTTACACACCTAAAAGCATTGTAAACCTGATTGCGGAAATGATTGAACCTTACAAGGGAATTATCTATGACCCTGCTTGTGGTTCGGGTGGTATGTTTGTTCAATCCATTAAATTTATTGAAGCACACCACGGCAACAAAAAGGAAATTTCTATTTACGGACAAGAATATACCAACACCACTTACAAACTGGCAAAGATGAACCTTGCCATAAGGGGCATTAGTGGAAACTTAGGCGAAAAAGCTGCCGACACCTTTGCAGACGACCAACACAAAGACTTGAAAGCCGATTACATAATGGCTAATCCACCTTTTAACCAAAAAGATTGGCGTGCCGAGTCTGAATTGAAAGACGACCCACGTTGGAGAGGTTATGATGTGCCACCCAAAAGCAACGCTAATTATGGTTGGATTTTAAATATGGTTTCTAAACTTTCCGACAATGGCATTGCAGGTTTTATATTGGCAAATGGAGCATTGAGTGGCGGTGGCGAAGAATATAAAATACGCAGAAAACTGATTGAAAATAATTTGGTGGAAGCCATTTTGGTATTGCCACGAAATTTGTTTTACACCACAGACATAAGTGTTACGCTTTGGATTGTAAACAAAAACAAAAAAGCACAAAGCAAAAAAATTGGAGACGAAACCCGCAACTTCCGTGACCGTGAAAAAGAAATTTTGTTTATGGATTTGCGACAATTGGGCGAACCTTTTGAAAAGAAATACACACAGTTTTCTGATGATGATATAAAAAAGGTAACAAGCACTTACCACCAATGGCAAACTAAAAAAATTGAAGACATTCCTGAATTTTGCTATTCGGCAAAGTTGGAAGAAGTAGAGAAAAAAGATTTTTCATTGGTGCCGAGCAAATACATTGAATTTGTAAACAGAGATGAGAATATTGACTTTGACGAAAAAATGCTAACGCTAAAAGGCGAATTTGCAGACTTGCTAAAAGCCGAAGCCGCTTCAAAAAATGATTTATTAACCGTATTTAAAGAATTGGGTTATGAAATCAATTTATAAACCTTTGGGCAAATACATTCAACCTATTATAGGGCGAAATAATGATTTGGGGGATTTACCATTAATGGGTTTGAGTATTCAAAAAAAGTTTATCCCATCTATTGCCAACACAATCGGAACGGACATGTCAACTTACAGAATCATTGAAAGAAATCAATTTGCTTATGGCCCTGTAACTTCGAGAAATGGCGATAAAATTACTATTGCTCATTTCGGTGATTTTGACAAAGCCCTGATTTCACAAGCATATATTCCTTTTGAAGTAAAAGATACTAACGAACTTGACCCTGAATATTTAATGATGTGGTTTCGCAGACCTGAATTTGACCGCTATGCACGGTTTAAAAGTCACGGCAGTGCAAGAGAAATTTTTGATTGGGAAGAAATGTGCAACACTCTTCTGCCAGTTCCCCACATAGACAAACAAAGAGAAATCGTAAAAGAATACAACACCATCCAAAACCGCATAGCCCTTAACCAACAACTTATCCAAAAACTGGAAGAAACCGCACAGGCGATTTATAGGGAATGGTTTGTGGAGTTTGAATTTCCAGATGAAAACGGAAAGCCCTATAAAAGTAATGGTGGGGAAATGGTTTGGAATGAAGAATTGCAAAAGGATATTCCGTTGGGGTGGGAAAACAAATCAATTTTTGAAGTATCAAGTGTTACTTATGGATTTCCATTTAATTCTGAATTGTTTTGTCAGGATGAAACACTAAAACCTTTAATTAGAATAAGAGATATTCTTTCCAATGTTTCTGAAACCTTTACAAATGAAAATGTTGACGAGAAATATTTAATCAAGAATGGAGATATTCTAATAGGAATGGATGGTATTTTTCATATTAGTTTATGGTTTGGCGGCAAGGCATATCAAAATCAACGAATAGTTAGACTAAGAAATGACAAAGGAAATAACGTTGCTTTATTACAATTGTATTTTTCAATTTACACACCTTTAAAGAATTGGAAAGCACAATAGAAGGGACAACTGTAGCACATTTAAGCGACAAAGATATGAAGGCATTAAAAGTTCTGATGGCAAATGAAGTTGTTCAAGAAAAAGCATTTAAAATTTTAGAAAGCATTTCTGCAAATATGATAACAGTTTCAGGAGAGAATATTATTCTTCAAAAAATGAAAAATTTGCTTCTTTCCAAATTAGCGACAATAGAAAATTAGAAATGAAATTCACTGAAGAAAAATTAGAAAGGGCTTTTTTCTGAGTTGTTGGGGCAGGAGGACTTTTCTCATCACTTGAGAATTCCTATAACTTGTAAGCCAGACGAAGTGTTAGTTGGAGAATTAAATTTGATCACATAATGAAAACTTGGATAACAAAAGCCTTTGCATACTTAGATAAGTCCTTGGGAAAAATACCCAGCGAACTCAATGAAATAGATTGGAAAATTACTCTTTCGCCCAATAATGATAAGCTGTGTAAGCACGTTGCTGCATTTGCCAATTTACCTGGTGGGGGTTTTTTAGCTTTTGGCGTAGATGACAAAACAGGTAAGATACAGGGCATTACCAAAGCAGATGCTAATAGTATTGTAGAACGTTTGGCTTCTCTATGCCGTGATGGCGTGGAACCATTGGTGAGCATTGACCACAGCATTGAAACATTTAGAGGCGAAGAATTGCTGTTTGTGTATATAAAAGAGAGTGCCATAAAGCCTGTTCATTTAAAAAGCAAAACCATAGAAGATAGCTATATTAGAAGTGGTGGAACTACCCGAAAGGCATCACGGCAGGAAATAGGAGCATTAATGCTCAACAGTAAATCGCCTACGTGGGAAGAATTACACGCTTCAAAGCTATTGAACGAAGTAGAAGTTATAACGCTGTTGGAGTACGATAAGATTTTAGAGTTGCTCAAAAAACCGGTACCAAGCAATATTCCTGAAATCGTTAAGTGGATGGAAGAAGAGAAAATGATTGTAGATGTAGATGGCAAAGGCTACTACATTACCAATTTTGGAGCCATTGCAGCAGCAAAAGACTTAACAAAATTTGATGGATTGAGCCGTAAAGTGGTACGCTTAATAAAATATGAAGGGAAGAACAAAGCAGCTGGCAGCAAAGAATACCCGGGCACAAAGGGATATGCCATTGGATTTGAGGGTTTGATACAATTTGTAAAAGGTTTACTTCCCGGAAGTGAAGTCATAAAAAATTCGTTACGTCAAGAAACCAATGTTTATCCTGAAATAGCTTTGAGAGAGTTAATTGCTAATATTTTAATTCATCAGGATTTTACCATACGTGGCACTGGACCAATGATTGAAATATTTGAAGACCGTATTGAGTTTACAAATCCTGGCAAATTACTTCCAAGCAAAAAATTAGATCGCTTAATTAGAACAACTCCCGAGTCCAGAAACGAAATTTTAGCTTCCGCTTTCCGTAGATATAATATTTGCGAGGAACGAGGTTCAGGATTTGAGAAAGCTGTTATTGCAATTGAGCTTTTTGGTTTGCCACCCTTGAAATTTGAAGAAACAGAAAATGCTTTCAAGGTTACTATGTACGCACCCCGCAAGTTTGCAGAAATGTCCAATGAAGAGCGAATAGAAGCTTGTTATCAGCACAGTATTGTAGAGTATTATGGAAACGGAGGATTTAATAATACTTCGCTAAGAAAGCGATTTGGTATGCACGATAAGCAAGCTGCTCAAATCTCAAAATTGATAAAAGAGGCAATTGATATCGGAAAAATAAAATCAAAAGACCCAGAAAGCGAATCGAAAAAATTCAGTTTGTATGTGCCATATTGGGCATAAGTTTATTTAATTAGAAAACGGAAACAAATATGAAAGCATTGAAAATCAGCCACATTTTATTTAACAGTAAGCCCAAAAAACATTCGTGCATGTTATTTGTAAACAAATTTAAAATAGCTCCTAAAGCATTGATATTCATAGATTTTTTATTTAACTCGAATTCGGAAAGTGGTTTTAATCTTCTTAAAATGCCTATTAAATGAAATTCACCGAAGAAAAATTCGAAAAGGCGTTTACCGAGTTGTTGGGGCAAGAAGACTTTCCCCACCATTTGGGCATTATGATAACTCGTAAGC
>VEQB01000155.1 GCA_018883485.1 Bacteroidota bacterium | reverse complement strand
TTTAGCAACCTTATGGGTTTGAATCAAAGTAAGTGACTCAAACAATTCATCTAGGGTTCCAAAGCCACCTGGCATGGCAATGAAACCTTGCGCATACTTAACAAACATTACCTTTCTTACAAAAAAGTAGTCAAAGTTAATGCTCTTGTCCCTATCAATGTATTGATTAAAAAACTGCTCAAAAGGTAACTCAATTCCCAAGCCAACACTTTTTCCGCCAGCCTCTTTTGCACCTTTATTCCCCGCCTCCATAATACCAGGACCGCCTCCAGAATAACACCAAAACCAGCTTCTACTAATTTTGCCGCAACCTCTTCGGCTAATTTGTAATATGGGTTATCTTTTTTAGTTCGGGCTGAACCAAATATCGATACACAAGGCCCTATTCGACTCATTTTCTCGAAACCTTCAACAAATTCGGCCATAATTTTAAAGGTAGCCCAGCTATCACTTACTTTAATCTCGGGCCAATCCTTTTTCTGAAAAGCTTTCTTTATTCTTTCCTCGTTATTCTCTGTCATAACTTATGCCAACAACTCTTTTAAAAATACAGAAATAATTTTGCCATCTGCTTTTCCGGCTAAGGCTTTCATAGCAAGTGGCATTACCTTTCCAAAGTCGGCAGCAGTGCTTGCACCGGCATCGGCAATTACTTGTTGCAAAGCAAATTTTATTTCTTCTTCACCCATTTGCTTGGGCAGGTAGCGTTCAATAACAGCCAATTCTTCCTGCTCTACTTTTGCTAAATCTTCTCGCTTATTCTGAAGATAAATATCTAACGATTCTTTACGTTGTTTTGCTAGCTTTTGAAAAATCTTCAAAGCTGCATCATCACTCACAGCGCCATTTGCACCAGGTTCGCTTGCAGCTAATAATAAAGCTGATTTCAAACTACGCAGTGCCCTTAACCCAACTTCATCCTTCGCTTTCATAGCCGCAATTACATCGGCATTTATTTTTTCTTGTAATGTCATAAGTCTATTTTTTCTTGGTTAAATATTTAGCCCCTTTTCCTAAAAAGAAAGTGAAAGTATCACTTCTTAATCCAAGGCGTAACGTTTCTAAAGGTATTACATCATTTGGCGCAATATTTCCCATATTAACATTGGCACCCACTAATTTTATAAAATAGGTTTGTTGCGCCTTTTGAGGTGCTTCCCATATAATTTTCTCTTCGGGTATCTTGGTTAATATTTCTTGAACCAAGCCCTCACGCACCTCACCGCTGCTTCTGTAAACGCCAACATTACCTGCCTCTCTGGCCTCGGCAATTACTTTCCAAGCACCGGCTTCTAATTCGGTTTGCATTAATTCTATCCATTGGTAAGGTGGAATAATCTTTTCTACGTCTTTAGAACCTACCTCACTTAAAACGGTTACATATTTGCTTAACCTACTAATATAATCTAATTTAATATCATGCGGCAACTCAATAGAGCCATCAGAAACCTCGGCGTGGTGCATAGCATATTTATCCAGCACCTTTAAATAGTCTTCAAATTGATTTCTTACGATATAAGCTTCAAACAAAGTTCCCCCAAAGTAAACGATAATACCATTATCTTGATAAAGTTTAATTTTCTCCTCTAACCTTGGTGTAACGTATGAAGTTCCGAACCCTAATTTGATAATATCTATATATTCTCCGCTTGCAGCAATAAGGTCTTCGGCTTCTCTAACGCTAAGCCCTTTGTCCATAATCATGGCTAAGCCACTTTCTCTTGGTTTTGCAGTTCTTTCTGGAATCTGCTTTAATTTAAAATTTTTCATTAGTTAATAAAAAAGTTAGGCAATGCGCCATTTCCGGCAAATTTATCTATTTGAAGGATAATAATAAAAAATACTATAAACCTTCGTTGAGGCGATACGTATCAATAATTTGTAGGATATCGTTCACCTTTTTCAGCTTAGGCGCAATTTCAAAAATCAAAAAATGATCATCAAAGGCAATCACTAAAGCCAATTCTAGGTGCTGATGGGCTTCTTTTATACGACCTAATTCATACAAATAAACAACTAAACGGTAGTGATACTGGTGAATGGATGGGTCATAACTAATGGCCTCATAAATGAGTTCTGCAGCTCTGCTAATTTCCCCTTCTGCATATTTTAGCAAGCTCCAATCTAACCAAGCCTCCATCATGCCAGGATCTAAATCTACCATTTTAACGTAAATATCTTCGGCTTCTTTTGCATGTCCAAGCCTATATTCACATTCCGCTAAAATCAAAAGAAATTCAAGATTTTCTGGTTCAAGCAAAACTGCCCGTTTAAAGTGTTGCAAGGCCTCTTTGTAATGTGCTTCCTTTTCTAAGGTAATGCCTATTCCAAACCAAGCTTCGGCCAAATTTGGGTTTATCTGAGCTGCTTTCTTGTATTGGGTTCTGGCATCATCTAACCTTCCTAATCTTTCGTAACAACCTGCAAGATTACAGTAGCTAATGCTATCCCCGCCTTCTGTGCCTATAACCGACAAATATTCTGGAATGGCTTCTTCAAAACGGTCTAACTCTACCAAACAATTGGCTTTATTAAAACGAGCTACGGTATATTCTTCTTCTATTACCAAACAGTAATCAAAGGCATTAATAGCC
This sequence comes from Bacteroidota bacterium, assembly GCA_018883485.1. GTDB lineage: Bacteria > Bacteroidota > Bacteroidia > UKL13-3 > UKL13-3 > B1. The sequence goes on along the minus strand of VEQB01000155.1, from coordinate 3,343 downwards.
TCTTCAAATTCGCCCATTTTACTATAGGTAACCCCTAAATTATACCAAGCACCCGTATTGTATGGGTCCATATCTATAAGCGCATTAAGTTGCTTAATGGCCTCTGCATAATTTCCCAATAAATCATAACAGTGCGCCAATTCATAATAGGCTTGTTCTAACTCGGGCTCTTCAGAAATAATAAGGGTAAAATAACGCGCTGCCTCTTCAAATTTATCATTGTCTTCTAAAACATAGGCAATTTCAAAAAGCATATCTAATCGTTCATCTGTATGCAATAAGGCCTTTTCAAAAAACTCTGTAGCCTCCTCAAATTGCTCTTGGTTTAAACAAATCTCACCTTTTAATAAGAACAATTCTGCATTAAATGGTTCATAAATTTCTGCTTTATCCAATTCAGCCATCGCATCATCTAGGCGCTCCATTAGCACATACACTTCGGCTAATTTTATCCAATAAGCTACATGAGATGGATACATATCCTTGCCAAACTCAATAGCTTCCAAAGCCTTCTTCAGCTTATCATGATGAATATAATAGTCAATAATACCTTCTATGGCTTCTGCATCAAAGTAATCTGAAGTCTTATTTCTAAGCATCTTCTCATACCGCTGCACATTGCTACTTACCTCTTCTCCTAAAAAATCATTGCCTTCCATAGGCCTAAAATATTAGTTTATCAAATTTACAACACAAACATTTGGAACAAAAGCCCAAATGTTCGAATTTCCCAGAAATCTTTTCACATAAGTGAAAAACAAAAATTGGATAAATGAAAAAATATTTCTTACTATCAATTACGTTCTTAACGATTTCATTACAATGCTTAGCACAAACCAAGCCAAAAAACATGAATCAGGCAAAGTGGCAGCAAAGGGTAAATTATACCATAGAAGTTGAACTTAACACTGATAATCAAACGCTAAGTGCCTTCGAGAGCTTGGTTTATACCAATAATTCACCCAATGCTTTAACTGAAATCTATTTCCATTTATGGCCAAATGCCTATAAAAATAGAACTACTGCCTATGCCAAGCAAGAATTAGAAAATGGCAATACCAAATTCCATTTTGCCGAACCCTATGAAAGAGGATTTATAGATTCTTTAGATTTTAAAGTAAATGGCCAATCCATTAAATGGGAGTTAACAGAGCAAATAGATATTGCCAAACTTACCTTGAACCAACCATTAGCTACTGGAGATAGTTTAATTATAAGTACCCCCTTTTTCGTTAAACTTCCGCCGGTTTACTCAAGATTGGGGTACGAAAACGGACATTATTGTATAACACAATGGTACCCAAAGCCAGCGGTTTATGATGTAAATGGATGGAATGCCATGCCCTATTTAAACCAAGGCGAATTTTATAGTGAATTTGGCAGTTTTGATGTACAAATAACCTTGCCCAGAAATATTTTAGTAGCTGCCACAGGAGAGGTTCAAGACATTAGAGAAAAAGAATGGTGGCGTGCCCGAAAGCGAGACAAAACTACTCCGCATTATGCCACTACGGCTACTAAAACGCTTAGGTTCAAACAAGATAATATACATGATTTTGCTTGGTTTGCGCACAAAGATTATAGCGTAGATTTTGATACCGTTGTGTTAAGCAATAACCAATTGGTAGAAACTTGGATTTTTGCCTTAACCAATTTTGGAAACCCAAAGGGTATAGAGTTTGTGAACCAAGGAGTAAAATATTATTCCGATAAAGTTGGTAATTATCCTTACAGCATTGCCCAGGTGGTTATTACGCCCCTTGAAGCAGGCGGCGGAATGGAATACCCAACCATTACCAATTGCGGAAGCATTGATAAAACAACCATCATACATGAATTGGGTCATAATTGGTTTTATGGTATCTTAGGTAGCAACGAAAGGGAACATCCTTGGATGGATGAAAGTATCAATACGTATTATGAAGAAAGAAGTCAAGTAGATTTACCCAAAACACAAAGCAATGGCCTCTTTGGATTAGAAATAAGTCAGACCAACTTATTGGCCTATAATGCCATGAGAAAAAATACCGACCAAGCAGGCAACTTGCGCTCAGAAGCATATACAGATCATAATTATGGCGCAATAATATATGCCAAAAACCCAATTAGCTTTAAGTACCTGCAACATTATTTAGGTACAGAAAAATTCGACGCCATGATGCAGGCCTACTTTGAAAAGTGGAAGTTTAAACATCCATTGCCCAACGATTTTAGAACACATGCCGAGAGCTTTACACAAACAGACTTGAGTTGGTTTTTTGATGAGGTATTGGGCAACACAAAAAAGATGGATTATAAAGTTAAAATGGTTTCCAAAAATCAATTGGTTATTAAAAATAATGGGCAGTTAAATACCCCATTTCCCATAACCCAATTTACCAATGATAGCCTTAAAGAAACACGATGGATAGAAGGTTTTAAAGGTAAAAAGCGTTTTACTCCTGCCGTTTTAAATTTTAAAACTTCAGAGGAGGCAGAAAACATTTATTACAGAATAGATGCCGATGAAGTAACACTTGATTTATACCGCCAGAATAATACTGCCGTGCAAAAAGGCTGGTGCAAAACATGCTCACCTATTAAGATTCAGCCAATACTTAATTTAGAAAAGTCGAATACGCAGCAGATTTTTATTGCCCCAGTTTATGGGTATAACATTTATAACAAAAGCATGTTGGGTATAAGTTTATATAATAGTTTAATACCAAGGAAGAAAGTAGAATTTATTCTAACACCTGTGTATAGCTTTGCAACCAATGATATCAATGGATACTTTTCTTTATGGCGTAACTTTAATTTAAATCGCGGATACAACACCATTAGAGTTGGTTTAAAATCTGCAAGGTTTGGAACAGAAACAGAAACTTTTGTAAACAGCAACCTCGGTGGTTTAAGATATACAGATGCAACTTTCGAAAAAATTGAATTGTTTGGGCAGTTCATGGTTCAACCAAAAAACCCAAGAAAAAATATAGAAGAAATGATTGGGGCGCGATATGTGATGGTGAATGAGCAAGCCAGAGGCAACGGTTATTATAATAACTTTATCAAAGACCATTATGGCATTTACGAATTAAATTATAGCTTTAACAGAGCACATGCCTTATATCCAAATTCTTTTAAAATAGATATGCATTCTGGGTTTCAAGCTGCCGACTTTTTGCGTTACACGCTTACTGCTAAACAATCATTTGCTTATTCTAAACATAAAAAGTATGCTGAGGTTCGCTTTTTTGCGGGTGGGTATGCCAGTAATGCTAATAACACCTCCATCAATACTGTTGGAGAGGGGGTGAATCAAAGGGCCATGTTTACTGCAGGCGGTACCATGGGTAGTAACGAC
>VEQB01000154.1 GCA_018883485.1 Bacteroidota bacterium | reverse complement strand
AGCAACAATTTGTATATGATTGAATTCACTTAAAATTAAATTGAGACCTTCTAAAAATATTTTATGGTCATCTGCAATGAGTATTTTCTTAGGCCTTTTCATTTAGGTAAAGTAATTTCAATTATAACGGTTGTACCATTATTTTTTTGGGTATCAAAAACAATGCTACCATTTAATGATGCAATTCTATTTTTAATATTGTTTATGCCTAGGCCTTTATGATTTTCCTCCAAATCAAACCCAGTTCCATCATCTTCTGCTATGATGAGTAGCCTTGAATTATTTTGTATAATTTGAATTGCTGCAGATTGCGCGTTCGCGTGTTTAATGATGTTATTTAAAAGCTCTTGAATAATTCTAAAAATCTGAACCTCCAAATCTTTTGTAAACGCTTCCTTATTAATTTGATGAATGAATTTTAAATCAATATCTGAATTTTCTTTTAGTTGATGGACAAAGCGATTAATACTTTCAATTATTCCAGAATTAATTAACCCCGGCGGCAAAAGGTCATGTGAAATACTCCTAACTTCCAGACAAGCCTCATCAATTTGTTTTATAAGATTTTGATGGTGGTTTTTTGTCTTATTCATTAGAAGCACATTTTCGTAGTCTTCTGACTGGGCATGAAGTTTTATTGCAGATAATTGGGCTCCAAGTCCATCGTGAAGTTCTTTAGCGATTCTTTTTCTTTCTCTTTCTTCTCCAGTTAATATCGACCAATACAACTCAGTCTGTTTTTTTTCCAATTCCTGTGTTTTAGTCTCAATTTGTCTAACCAATTCATCATTTAGATTCTCTTTAAGTGTATTTATTTCTTCAAGTTTTTGTATTAATTGTGATTGTGCAAGCTCTTTATCATTTTTATAAACTCTGAACCTATCAATTAGTGCCAAGAATAAAATAATGCATTTAAATAATAGCAAATAGATAACAAGATTATTTGTAAAAACAAATTCAGGCTCCCTTTTATTTGTTAAATAAGTCATAAATGAAATAATAGCTGTTGCCAGCAAAAATCCTAAAAAATAGAATCTAGATATTCGAACATTTTTAAATAGGTAATAAATACCCAAAATACATAGCATAACATAAAATATAATAATGAAATTATACATTAGAAATACTGAAAAATTAAATACCTCTCCACTTTGTAAGATCATACTCAGCAAGAGAATATTCAAAGCTAGAAATATATTTAATCCCCTTATAACATATTTATTATATCCTTCATTTTTAAAAAATGATTTGGCAAATATGAGTCCGAAAATGATGGCAAGAACAATTGTAACAGGTGCACTTTTATTTGATAACTCGCTTTGGTTTGGCCACCAATACTGAAATGAAATGCCACTTAGGATAGATTGATTAATAGATAGAAAACCTATATACAAGGCAAAAAAATAGAATACAGAATCCCCAATAATATATCCAAAGTATGCACTTAAGAAGCAGAGAATAAATAGCACCCCAAGGTATAATCCAAACAACAGGTCCTTTTTTTCTGCAATGGAAACAAAGGAATTTGCCTCTATTAAACGTAATGGAAAATTAAGGCGTCTGCCATCTGCAATTACTTTTAAAAGAATGATATGTTTGCCTTTTTCATAAACAGCTACCTCAAATAATGGATTTCTGAATGGCGTTTTTCTTTTATAGAAAGGAATTTCATCTCCAGATTCATCTGTTTTTATTAATTTATTTTCGGCAATGTGATAAAAGTATATTTTATCAATTAGTGTATTCTCTACCTCAAGAAAGTACGTTTTTGGCGTATTTGCGTGGTGCGTGAATTCATACTTAATTAAAAATTCGTTTTGATATTGTTTACTTTTAATACTGAATAGATCGAATGTATGGCGACTCCATTTTATATCATTGTAATATTTAACTGGGTTTTTATAATTGCTGGTATCTACATCAAAAATTATGAAACATTTATTTGCAATATTTATTGATGAATCTTGAAAGGAGTTGGCGTTAGACCGTATTCCAAATAAAATAATAACGAGAGCTGAAATAAAAATTTTTCCATTCCCTTTTATTTTTTTGAAGTTGGAGTAAAAATGCAACAATATAATCAATGCTCTTACTTTTATTTTAATGCTAATATACCCATTCTATGTAATTATAAAAATATTTATAGCACATTATCAGTTATAAAAATACCTCTTTTGGGGTATAGTACCATAAGCTTTTTGATTTCTCCTTTGTAAGGTAATTTATTATGTTTATGGTTAAATATATTTTACTATTTATTTCTGCAATTTCATGTTCAGTTTCCCAGGCATCAGTTAGAACTGTTAACAAATACTGCGCAATTTCCATATGTTCATAATGCATAATCGGTTTAACAAATATTATTGGTGCACCAAAAAAAGAATTTTACCTCAACTATAGCATTCCAAAAAAACGTATAGGCTTCTAAATTAAAAAAACAATGAACACATCTAAACTTAAATTAAAACTGTTGCTATTTTTATTAGCATCAATCCTATTAATTACCTGTAAAAAAGAGGAGGAACTTAAAGAGGAGGAAAGCACTCCAACCACTACTCCTCCACCTGCAAAAACACCTTTAGATTACGAAATCGATTACAAGGTAAATATGATTTATTCAGTGATAGTAATATCGGGTAACCATTACGCGATTGGATTAGGTAAAACAAGTCCAACTTGGGTTGATGGAGCCTTGGTAACTATTACACAAGGCGATAAAGTGCTACAAAAAACAACAAACGCAACAGGCATGGTTAGCTTTAATGGAATCTTTAAAGGTTTGGTAGCTGTGAATATACAAAAGCCAGGGTATACCACATTAAGTTATCTTGTATCTGCAAATGGTTCTGTGGTGCAGTCTAATGGTACACAGATTGACTTGGCAAACCTTGTTTCTATTTTTAAGAAGGAAGACCCTACAAGTTCTGCAATTCTTAAGGGAAGAGTTACGTATCAAAGTAACTTAACAAACGAAACAAGAGAGCTTGTCCCTCAAAACACAAAGATTGTTGCTACCATTGATGTAGATGACCCGAGTTTTAAATCAAATTATTTAAATTCAACAGGTATTCTTATACCAACTACCTCCAATAACGGCAAAATAGTTCAATATGCCTATGAGGCATTTTTTTATGATACCACCGATGCCAATGGCAATTACGCAATAACAGTGCCTGCAGGTATTGCGGGCTTGCCCTTTAAGTTAAATGCACCTGATTTAGTAGCAGATCAAGACCTTTATGAAAACTCAGGGGTTTCTGGCTTTAATAGAAAAGTAACCGTTAGAACAGTATTTAGCTCAAGCAGCACAGCAACTCCTTCTCCGGTGCCATTGGCGGGCGGCGCAACAGTATTCTTCGTCACTGGTAGCGGCGCGTCGGCTTCTGCAAGCATATCTGGTGCAGGTGAATTAGACAAGGTCAATGTAACCAACGGAGGGTCTGGTTATGCTTCCGCTCCTAGGGTAGTAATAACTGGTGGTGGTGGAAGTGGTGCTGCGGCAGTTGCAGTTGTAGCAGGGGGCATAGTAACAGCCATTAACCTTACATCTCCCGGCACAGGGTATACTTCTGAACCAAGTATTAGTTTAATTTCAGGTTCTGGCGCACAAATCAATGCCACTATTGGGGGTGGATCAGCCCTAAAATCAATTGTAGTGGTTAATTCAGGCACTGGGTACACAACTGTTCCCAATGTTACCATTAGCGCGCCAAATTTACCAGGCGGGATTAATGCCACAGCAACTGCAAATATTAACAATGGTAGGCTTACAGGAATTACACTCACTAATGTTGGTTCTGGATACACATCCATTCCAAGTGTTGTAATAGACCCTGCTCCTTCGGGAGGTATAAATGCAAGTGCCTCGGCAAATCTTGCAGGGCAGTCGGTTCAAACCGTAAGCATTGTAAACACTGGTGCAAACTACACAGGAGCTCCTACTCTCGTATTTTCTGAACCAAGTGTGAGCGGAGGTGTAAGAGCAACTGCTTCTGCACAAATTGATAATACCACAGGGCAAATTATTGGCATTACCTTGTTAAATGCAGGCTCTGGCTATACTTCTAATCCTACTATAACGGTAATATCTGGATCAGGTGCTTCAGGGCAAGCTATCACAAAGGGCAGATCGCTTACAGGAGTTACCATTGTTAATCAAGGAGACAACTACGATTTTGCCCCAGAGGTAATAATTTCAGGGGGCGGTGGAACTGGGGCAACTGGAACCGCAAACATTACAAATGGACGTGTTACTGGAGTTACAATTACCAATCCTGGATCAGGATATTTATTTCCACCAAATATTAGTTTCTTCTCCGGCTCAGGTGCTCAAGCTTCAGTTACAATTAATAATGGGGGTATTGCCGCTATAAAAGTTGTAAACCCAGGCAGTGGTTATGCAGGGGCGCCCAGAGTTATAATAGTTCCAAATGGCCCAGGTGGTGGTGCAACCGCAACTTCAGTTTATGATGCCAATACTAAATCTATTTCTGGCGTAACAATCACTAATGCTGGCACAGGTTTTATAGGTGGTAACGTACCATCAGTATCTGAACCTTTCTCCATTACACCAAGTTTATTAAGTGATAAGTTATTAGTTAAGTCAGGCATGACTTATTTCAGAGACATCTATTACGGCACCGGCAAAAGGGTAGAATAAAATAGTATTAGCCCAATTTCATTTTATTGGCAATTTGCAGTTTTAAGGATAATTGAAGGGGGTGAAAATTCTACTAATTAAGTTGAAGCTTATTTTATAGCAGAAAATACTTTCCTTGATTAAGAAGTTTAAAGGAGGTTAGCATGACTTTTCACCTATCATGCTAACCTCCCTAAAATATATGACTTTAATACCAATGAGGTTATCCAAATAAACATATTTTCTATTTTGTTATTTCTGACTAAAGAAGTAATTATAGCCTGCTCCTTCCCACGAAAAAGAATACCAATTTTAGTGAACTCAAGATAAAATTTTTAAACGGTTGCCGCGTTATTTGCGATATTATATATCTTGGCATCATGAAGAAATTTTTAAGCAAAGCACGCTGGTACCATTTATTGATAGTATTTACACTTGCAACTCTTTCATTTAAGGTTGGCGATAACTATTTTGAGCTCTCTAAAAACTTGGAATTATATGCCTCAGTATTTAGGGAAATAAATACGTATTATGTGGATGATATTGATGCTGGCAAGCTAAACAAAACAGCCATAGATCAAATGCTTAAAACACTTGATCCTTATACCAATTTTATTAGCGAGGCAGAAGCGGAAGACTTTAGATATCAAATGACAGGCCAATACGGAGGCATTGGCGCTATGGTGGGGCAAAAGGATGATTATACCGTAATTACCGACCCCTATGAAGGCTATCCAGCGCAAAAAGCAGACCTGCGCGCAGGCGATTTAATTATTAATATTGAAGGGAAAGACCTCAAAGGAAAAAATAGTAGCGATATCAGCAAGTTGCTAAAAGGCCAACCTGGAAGTCAGGTAAAATTAATTGTTCGCAGAAATGGTACGGAAATACCAAAAACGATAACGCGCGAAGAAATAAAAGTTAAAAATGTTCCTTTTTATGGTCTCATTAATCCAGAAACAGGTTACATTAAGTTGAGTGGGTTTACCCCAGATGCCGGAAAAGAGGTGAGAGAGGCATTGATTGATTTAAAAAAGCAAGGCATTAAAAAAGTGGTGCTCGATCTAAGAGGCAACCCTGGAGGATTGCTAAATGAGGCGGTAAATGTAGTAAATGTATTTGTGCCACCTGCTCAACTAGTAGTTTTTACTAAGGGGAAAATTAGTGAATGGAATAAAAATTATGAAACTACAATGGCCGCTGCGGATGCCACTATTCCAGTAGCAGTGCTTGTTAATAGAGGTTCTGCCTCTGCTTCAGAAATTGTTTCTGGCACAATTCAAGATTTAGATCGTGGGGTGGTTATTGGACAAAGAAGTTTTGGCAAAGGCTTGGTTCAATC
>VEQB01000153.1 GCA_018883485.1 Bacteroidota bacterium | reverse complement strand
GTCCATAAACGGGTGGTCCAACGGCCGCCACAACCAGTGTTTAGACCAATAATTTTTTTATTCTTCGGCAAATCCCACTGGTAACCTTTTTCGTCATGCGTATCCATTAAGTATGGCTCGCCTTTGTGTTCAAACCCGCAAATTTCAAAAATCTCTTGTAAGTAACTCTTGGTGTTAGCCTTGCTCACATCATCAAACATGCCTGTGGCAAATTTATGTTGAGCCAAATCGTTGATGGGTTGTATTTCATTGTCTTTTAAAACAAAGCCATACTTTTCTTTGGCATCAATAATTTTCAGCAAGGCGCCTGCTTCCTTTTCCTTGTCTAGGTTAATAGCAATGTCCCAAGAACTATGTTGGGTATATAGGATGCTATTATGATCCCATTTCAAAATCTCATCCACCTTAGAAGAAGGTAAAATATCTGGTGTCCATGTTAGCCAAGTAATTTTGCAATCTGGATAAAGCTGTTTAAACTTAACTACCAAAGGTGTTGTGCGAATTACGTCGCCAATAGCACCCAGCTTAATAATTAGTATACGTTTTGTTACCTTGGTATAAGCTGGGCAGTTGTCACAATGATATCCTTCTTGCTTGTGAGGTTTGCAAGGAATATGGCCTTTAAAATGGATACAGTCCGATTTGTAAATCATGTATGAGTGGCTTCTTTAAAGTTGCAATATCTATTTTTTTTAACCGCTTATCCAAGTCATGGTACAATTTGTCAGGTTTAAGGCAGTTTGGAGTATATTTTGTATCTTGCAAATGGTAAAATTTAAAACAATGAACAGAGGAACCATCATTCTTTTGGCAATTGGAGCCGCCTTAGTGCTTCTATTTATGAGTGGTTGTGGCAGTTACAACAACATGGTAAGCAAGCAAGAATCCGTTTCGGGAGCTTGGGGAAATGTAGAAAATGTTTATCAGCGCCGTGCCGACCTTATCCCTAATTTGGTTAGTACTGTAAAGGGAGTTGCCAATTTTGAGCAGAAAACATTAACCGATGTAGTAGAAGCAAGAGCAAAAGCAACTTCAATGAAGGTAGATGCTTCTAAGTTAAGTCCAGAACAAATTGAAAAATTCCAATCTTCACAAGGAGAGTTAAGTCAAGCCTTAGGTCGCTTGATGATGATTACCGAAAACTACCCTCAATTGCGTGCTACAGAAAGTTTTAAAGAACTTCAGGCACAATTAGAAGGTACAGAGAACCGCATTGCAACCGAGCGCCAGAGGTTTAATGAGGTAGTAAAAGATTATAATTCATACATCCGTAAATTTCCTCAAGTACTTTTTGCTGGAATTTTAGGTTTTGATAAAAAAGGTTATTTTGAAGCAGACAAAGGTGCAGAAAATGCGCCTAAGGTAAATTTTGAATAAGCCGTATGGCCAAACAATATTTTAGTAAAGCCGAGCAAGATCAAATTGTAGCTGCTATAAAAATGGCAGAGATGGCAACTTCAGGGGAGATTAGGGTACATATTGAAGAAAGGTGCCCCAATGAGCCCCTGGAGCGTGCCAAAGAGGTGTTTTATCAGCTTGAAATGGATCAAACCAAATTGCAAAATGGGGTAGTGATTTACTTAGCTTTGCTCGATAAAAAGTTTGCTATTATTGGTGATAAAGGAATACATACAATAGTGCACGATGCATTTTGGCAGGCCGAAAAGGATTTGATGCTTTCCTATTTTGTACAAGGCAAATTCACTGAGGGCTTGGTTCAAGCCATTGCTAAAATAGGGGAGAAGCTGAAAGCAAATTTCCCTTACCATGCAACTGATACCAATGAGTTAAGCAATGAAGTTTCGTTTGGAGGGAAGGAAAATGCGTAGATATCACAAGGTCATCTTTCTTGTTACCTTTTTCTTATCGCAGTATCTGCAAGCTAAGGAAATTCCTAAAATTTCCAATCCTCCGCGTTTGGTGAATGATTTTACGGGCACACTTCAAGCTGGAGAAATCCATGCCTTAGAGCAAAAGTTATTAGCTTATGAGGATAGTACCTCTAATCAAATTGCAATAGTTATTGAGAATTCTCTTGATGGCGATGATGCTTTTGAATACAGCAGGCGCATAGCAGATGCTTGGGCAATAGGAACAAAAGAGAAGCGCAATGGAGTGCTTATTTATGTGGCAATTCAAGACCGTCAAATTAGGATTCAAGTAGGTTATGGTTTAGAAGGAGCAATTCCTGATGCCATTGCTAAACGAATTATTGAAACACGCATGAAGCCAGCCTTTAAACAGCAGGCTTATTTTGAAGGATTGAATGCAGCTGCAGATGATCTAGCCTTAGCCGCGGCAGGGGAGTATAAAGCTGATCCAAAAGCTAAGAAGAAAAAGAGTGGTGATTTCCCAATTGCCTTAATTGTTATTGTCATTATAGCCTTAATTTTTCTATCTCGCTTTGGAGGTGGAAAAGGTGGTAGAAGGTTTAACTCTATGGGTGGTCCATTTTTTGGCGGACCATTCGGTGGTGGAACTTTTAGCAGCGGTGGCTTTAGTGGTAGAAGTTCTGGTGGCGGTGGATTTGGCGGTTTCGGTGGAGGAAGCTTTGGAGGCGGCGGTGCAGGAGGTTCTTGGTAAAAATAGTCCATAGACTATAGCCATAACTCATACTTCATACCTCATACCTCATAGTTTAAAGTTATTCTTTATAATAATTCCTAATAAACTCCTCTGGTTTTAACCCGTATTGTTTAACCCTTCTCCTTTTTCCTAAGTACAAAGTTTGCGGTACGCTGCCAATTCCCATTTTACGGCTTAGTTCCTTTGTACCGTAGGCTAGGGCATAATTTGGTTTTGCATCGGTATTGTAAATTCTTAATTCGTAACTTTTATTTACATATAACACCATAATCACTTTTAAATTATTGGTGTCTAAGGCAGCAATTTGCCTTAACATGAGCGTGTCAGATTTAAAATTCTTGCTATTTCTACTTCCGAAATAAATATAAATTTCTTTTCTTCTAAATTTATTGAGCTTAAGTTTCTCACCTCGCGCTAAGGTGAATTTTATTTTGGGGACTTTTTTGCCTACTTTAATTCTATTCAATTCAACAGCATCATTGCTTAGCCTTATTTTAATAAACTTGCCTGCCTTATCTGCTTCAATAACTTTATACAATCTGCCATTTTTTTCGAAATAGGTGGGTTCTCCTTGTTTGGCAAATAGGGTAAAGTTTAAGGGATTTGTCGCGTCTAATATGGTATCATTTGTGTTTACATAAACTATTTTATCTATTTCAGGCTCATTATAAATACCATTTGTATTTGCGTCTAAAAGAGCAATTTTAAAAGATTCTCTTTCTATTTTAACCAGCCCCACGCGTGCAATATATTTTTGCTCTCTGTAGGTGTATTCCGAACCCACAAATATTCTACCTGGATAAGACATTTCGTAGTACTCATCCATATATTTTTTAAACTCATATTTTTGGCCAAACAAAGAACTGCGCGTTAATAAAACACTTATCCTGCCTTCGGGAAATTGCTCATTGGCTATTTCAAAGCTCAAGCCTTTTTCTTCAAAATAGGGCAGGGTATGTCTAGGGTCATCTGTAAAATCGTTGTTATGGTTCAAGTCTAAAAAAAGATGAGGATGTTTGTGGTAAGGATTACAGACCAAAACTGTAACATACCCCGGATTTTCTCGATTGTTTAATCCGTTAAAAAATAAATAGCCATAGGCATAATCTTTATACCCCTCTGCCCTTTTTATGATAACGGGTTTTGCTTTGCGCGTGCCTTCATAATCTAAGGTCATTATGGTATCTCCCTTAACCATAAATAAGGCAAGCGTCAATTGAAATTTGTCAAAGCGTTCATCTTTTGCATATTGGTTAAGTTCAATAGAAATAAGGCTATCGGTTTGCGCCCAACACAGCGTGGTTACAAGCATTAAAATACAAACAAGGAATTTTCGATTCATTGCCTCGAAAATAAGGTTTATTGACAATATTGGTGTAAACAAAAAAAGCTCAGCACCTAAGTAGTTACTGAGCTTTTATAGATTTCAAATTTTTAGTGTGAACCTAAATATTTTGCTACTCCTTCTGCTGTAGCACTCATAGCATCTTTACCTTGCTCCCAATTAGCAGGACAAACTTCCCCTTTTTCTTCAAAATATTGAAGTGCATCAATCATTCGTAAAGCCTCATCAATGTTTCTTCCTAGTGGCATGTCGTTAACCACTTGGTGGCGAACAACGCCATTTTTATCAATTAGGAATAAGCCACGATAAGCCACAGCATTTTCTCCATTATCGCCAACCCATTCCAACTCCTCGTTATCGTTATAAGTATAACGGCCTGCTAAAACGCCATAGTTTGTAGCAATAGTTTTGTTTACATCTGCCACCAATGGATAAGCTACTCCTTGTATGCCTCCTTGACTTTTTGGTGTATTTAACCATGCCCAATGAGAGAATTTACTATCAATTGAACAACCAACCACTTGTACGCCACGCTTTTCAAATTCTTCAATTTTTTCTTGAAAAGCAATAATTTCTGTTGGGCACACAAAAGTGAAATCTAGTGGGTAAAAGAAAAACAATACAGCTTTCTTTCCTACATACTGGCCTAAAGAAAAGTTCTCTTCAAAATCTCCTCCGTTTACAACGGCATCTGCACTAAAATGTGGTGCTTTTTTTCCAACTAACATTGTCATAATTTTTATTTTTTATTTTTAAGTGTTAAGAATTCTCCTTTGATATTAATTTGAACCTGCTGAATACTGAAATCGGGAATACCTTTTTTTTGAAGGTAGTTGAGCACCAAATTTTCTAATTCAGGATCTTCATGGTCTGCAATAATTTTAGATTTCTCGCAGTATAAATGAATATGTTGATCTGTTCTGTGATCATATCTAACCTTATCTTCATCTGTAACTACTTTTGCTATTAATTTGTTTTGAACCAATATTTCTAAAGTTTTATAAATAGTTGCTAAAGAAACTCCTGGATGTTTTTTGCTTACTTTGTGGAATAATTCCTCTGCACTAAAATGGTGCTTAAATCCTTGTAAACACTGGAATATAAATACCCTTGGCAAAGTTGATTTTATCCCTTTTTCCTGGAAAGTTTGTTTAACTTGATTTAAAGTAATACTCATTATTAATAATAATTCTTAAGTAGTAATTATTTTACAAATTTATCGATTCTATTGTTTTTATCAAGTTTTATTCTGTTTATTTTTTTGCTTAACTGATATAAGTTTGATTATTAAGACAAGAAATTTTATAACTTGCCAATGATGGAAATGCTTAGTTTACGGTCTAAAATTTATTTGGCTTTTGGTCTTATTTGCATTCCTATTAGCGTTGGCGTTACGGGTTATATGCTAATTGAAGATGCTAGCTTCTTAGATTCTCTTTATATGACAATTACTACTGTAGCTACAGTTGGCTATGGTGAAGTTTTTGAATTGTCTGATGCTGGAAGAATTTTTACCATTTTTCTTATAGTAGGTAATTTGGGGATTTTTGCCTACGCATTAACATTGATAAGTAGGTTTTTAATAGAAGGAAACTTTTTTGCTCAATTTAGAATTAATCGTATGAAAACAAAAATAGCATCTTTAAACAATCATGTAATTGTTTGTGGATTTGGGAGAAATGGGCAAGCTGCTTGCGATATGCTTGCCCTTCACGAGATTCCATTCGTTATTTTGGAAAGTAAAGCAGAATTATTAGAAACGTATCTAAACAAATCTCACCTGTTTTATTTGAATGATGACGCAACCAAAGATGAAACCTTAATTGAGGCTGGCATAGAAAGAGCTAGAGCATTAATTACAACATTGCCTAACGATGCAGATAATGTTTTTGTAACGTTAACGGCTAAAGGTATTAACCCGGGTTTACTAATTATTAGTAGAGCATCTAATTTTTCTTCTTTTAGCAAACTTAAAAGGGCTGGAGCTGCTAATGTAATTATGCCAGATAAGATTGGCGGAGCGCATATGGCTTCTTTGGTGTTGCGCCCCGACGTTAAAGAATTTGTTGATATATTGTCGGGTCAAGGC
>VEQB01000152.1 GCA_018883485.1 Bacteroidota bacterium | reverse complement strand
GTTCTCGATAGGTGTAGTTACCTGTCAAATATTCGGCAACAATTTCCTCTTTTGTTTTTCTTTTTTGACTCATTTTTGTGCGAAATAAAGTTAACATTTCTGTCAACCTATTTCAGGACAAGTCATTGTTGTCTGTTTACGTTGTTTCTATAATTTTTATTTCTTCTGCGGTCAAGTTGTAAAGTTTATAAACTAACTTATCAATGATGTCAGTCAATTTAGAGATGTTCGCCTTTTCGTCCGAACTCCTTAATTCAATAATTTCCTTAACAAGTCTGTTAAGTTCTTTATCGTTGGTGTCGCAGAGTGGAGAGTTTCTTAAATAAATTGGTTTTATTTCATAGTCGAAATATCTCTTTGTATAGAGCCAATTGAATAATTTAGAATTGAGAACACCTAATAGTCCTTCAAGTGAATTGTTGTCTTTTGAAATGATGTTTGAAATTCGATTAAGATTATATTTTTTGTCATAGTCAATTGACGCAATAATTCTTTCTTTAAGAGTTATATTTCTTGTTCTAACGATAAGTATTTTGGGTTCTGTGAAATATTTTTCGTCAGGTAATGTTCTACCTAACTTGCCTTTACTCTTTACAAATTCTTTGTCATACATTATAAAACCTTCGGTCTTTATTTTGCCATACTTCGATACACCTGTTCCTGGAACCATTGGATGGTATCTTTTTTCAAGTTTACTATCTGCTGTTAAATCTTCTTTTATGTAACCCGTATTTATACCTACGCCAAAGTCATAAGCTGTTTCTATTTTGGGAAAATCTGAAATTAACTTATTTACGATGTTGTATTCTTCGTCATTCAATAAGTAATCGAAGACTAAAAATTCATTTTTTAAAAATCTGTCCTGTTTAAGAGTATATGCTGGAGTTATAGCAACATCAATTGGTTTTTCGGGATTTATAACTAGAGTTTTTTCTCCGCTGTATTTTGCCTTTTGAAGAATATAAATTGCAGAATCAACAGTAGCTTCTTCAAAGACAGAACCGCCAAGAGGAACGATATTAGTTAAAGTAGAGTTTTCTAAAAGGAATTTCCTTGTTTTGTCAAATGATGTTTGAAGTAAAAATGAAGAATTTGTTATTAATGAGTTGAAGCCATTATTTTTAGCAATCTTTATTGACTGCTCAATAAAGAATTTATACAAGTCATAATTCCCTGAAGTATTATAATAATTGCTATTGAAATATTCCTTTACATTTTCAATATCTGCATTTCTATAAACATATGGTGGATTTCCAATAACTACATCAAAGCCAACAAAATCGCCATTATCATTCAACACTTCGGGAAACTCAAAACGCCATTCAAAAGCATTTTCGTAAATTTTGTTAGCCTTTATCTCTTCAATTTCGGTTTCTAACTTTTTCGTTTCTTCGGTAAGTTGCAAAACCTTTTTGTTCCAATCAGCCTTTTCCTTTTTGCCCATTTCAAAAAGTTGTGTCTGCTTGGTCATTGTAAACAAGTCGCCTGATAGCTTGCGTAGCTTCCTTACTTTGGGGTCGTTCAAAGAAATTTCACTTCTGAAATCCGATTTAATGTCGGCAATCAGTTTTTCCATTTCTCTTTTCTGTTCCTTGCTTTCAGCGTTTCGGTAGGTGTCAACAGCTATTCGGTAGCTGTCAATTGACCATTTGCTTTTTTTAAGTGCTTGGCTCAAATCAGCATCAATGGCAAAACGGCTAACTAATGAGTTTCCGCATTTTATATTGATGTCAATATTTGGAAGTGTTTCTAATTCTGTGGCGTTTTTGTAATAAGCGTTTTTCAATAATTCAATCCACAAACGCAAACGGCAAATTTTTACTGAGTTTGGATTGATGTCAACACCGAAAAGGCAATTTTCAATTATCGTTTGCTTTTCGTGAAAAAGGGTTTCTTGTATTCGCTGACTTTCCTTGTTTGTCGGGTTGTAGTCGAATAGTTCGCCTTCTTCGTCTGTTACAATTAATTCATCATTTACAACTTCAACTTGATATTCTTTTAGTCGCTTTCCTGTTCGGTCTTGTAATATTTTCAAGTCGTTTTTTACTGCAATCATTTCATTGAGTGCCGAAACTAAAAAGTGTCCAGAACCTACGGCTGGGTCACAAATTTTAATGCTGTTTACAATTTCGTTGGCTTCCTTTCGGTCTTCAATTTTGTCGTAAAGTTCTTCAACGGTTGAGCAATTCCATTTTTTTGTTTCGTTAAATTTCTGAACTACCGATTTGCGAATAGTTTCACGGCACATATACATTGTGATGAAACCTGGAGTAAAAAATGAACCGTCTTTGTAGCCGTTTATTTTCTCGAAGATTAAACCGAGAACAGAAGCGTTAATAAGAGATTTATTATCTTCTTGAATTTCTTCCGAACCTTCGCTTGTAAAGTCGTAAGCGTTTAAGAAGTCAAATAAATATTCTAAGGTTGTTAAATTTCCTGTGCGTTTTTTGCCTTGGTCGTTTTTGAGAACGGTTGATGAAATAACTGGAATTGTTTTATCATCTTTTAAATTGCTAATGAATAAAGTTACTTGCTCAATTTCTGTCGGCTCAAATAGCGAACTGTTTAAGTAAGGAACTTTTTCAAATGCTTTTTTTACATCTTGGTTTCTATCGTCATACTTACGAGCCAACACTTGAAAAAACAAGCTGTTTAGGTCGTCATAGTTTTTGATTTTGTCTAAACTTAAAAACGAATACGATTTGTCGCCCTTGTGATATGTGATTAGTTGGGCTTCCAACAATTTGAGAAACAAAATTCTGTTTATCCAAGTAATTGAAAGTTCAAGTCCAACATTAAATAAGCGTTCTTGTGGAGTGCTACCAAATTGGCTCGGTCGGTCTAAGCGGTTTATTTTGTCTAAGCTGTCAAGCTGAATGATGGCATCTTCAAGAATGCTTCCCGAATTTCTTTCGCCTTCTTTGTTTCTTTCAATTAGTTTTTTGCTTCCTTCTTTGGTTTCTGTCAAACCAATAATGTGTAACAACTCGCTGTAAAACCTTTTGTCAAGGCTGTTGCTGTCGTTGGTGAACGGCAGTTTTAAAAGATGCTCTGCCGAAAGAAGTTTGAATAAAGCAATGAGTTTATTATCGTCTGCCTTGTCAGAATTGCGAAGTGGTTTTTGATATTCTTGTAAATCGAAGTAGGTAAATTCAATTTCAGTTTTGATGTCGGCAATGAAGGGTTCTGCAATTTGTTTGTAGAAAAAATCGGTTTTGGTGTCTGCCAAACGCCCGCCTTCAAAGTCGTTGAATTGTTTTACAAGGTTTTTGTTTTGAGCAAAAAGCCTGTCGAATAGGGTTGCGTCAAATATGAACCATTCGTTTATGTTGGTCGCAACAAGATGTTTTACTTCAAGATTTTTATGTGTTATTCTTTCTCGTAAATAGTAAAGCACTAATTCCTGAAACGCTTTAGCGTTCAGTTTTTTAGTGGTTATCATTTCTGTTTTGTTGGTCGGTTTTTTTGCTTCAATGATTACACCAACAGAACTGCTTGCATTGTTTCCATTATGAATAACAAGGTCGTTTCGACCTTTGGTATTTATAAAATGGTTTGGGTCGTAATATGTTTTCTTTAAAAAGTCAATGACAAGGTTTTTATGAAACTCTTCGCTTTCGGTGTCATTTGTCCTGTCGAGTAACTGGATAAGATTGGTCTTGAAACCTTCAATTTCAGTCCTGTTCGGCTTTACTTTTAAAAAGGCTTTGTTTAGTGCCTTTCTGGGTTTCAATTCTTTTAATTCCATCTACAATTTTATATTCTTTTTTCAGTCGGTTAAGATAAGTTTTAATGTCGAAACGATGTCAGTGCGTTGGCAAAAAAATGGCTCTTTTGGTTTTGCGAAGCGTTGGCTTGTGTGTCGGGCAAAACCAAATGTGCCATTTTGTGCGGTTGGCATTTCGGGTCATTTTTCTGTCGGTTTAATGTTGCTCTGTCGGTCGTCATAGGGTTGCCACTAACCTTTAGACTTGCACACAAATCTAAAAGTAACTTACATTTACTAGTAAAACAGAATTAACCGAAAGCAGGGCGACCTATGCGCTAACAAGGTTTAAAGATCTATAAAACGATATAGAGCCCCGCTTTCTGGTTATGTTATGACTCAAATAGATATTAGGGTTAATGACCCATTATAAAGGTTTTGAGATTCACATAGCCATTGGTTAACTCGTTTTCCCTAATTGTAAAATTATGAATGTAAAACAACAAATCCAACAAACATTTATTGGAACAGATGTTTCCAAGCTTACCTTAGATGTAAGTATTATTACTATTGATGGTTATCATCAATACCAACAATTTGACAACACTACCAAAGGCTTTAAGAAGCTTCAATCCTGGTTGCAATCAACCAATTTGTTTAGCTTCGAAACAGCCTTATTCTGCATGGAACACACGGGTATATACACGCGAGAATATGTGCAGTTTTTACTACTTCATGGAGCAAAAGTGTGGATGGAATCAGCACTTCATCTAAAACGCAGTATGGGTATGACACGAGGCAAAAACGACAAGATTGATTCATACCGCATAGCACGTTATGCCATGACCAATTCAGATAAGGTAAAGCTGGTGTCGTTATCCAATAAAACATTGATGTTGATAAAAGACCTGATGAGTAATCGAGATCGCATCAATAAAAGTTACCAGTCTATTAAGGTATCCATACGTGAAATGGAGCGGGTAGATAAAGCTACAGGTAAAGAATTAGCCAGGTTAAATAAAGCCGCATTAAATGGCCTAACCAAAGGTAAGGCATCAATTGAGAAGCGCATTTTTGAATTGATTAATCAAGATGAAGAACTTAAGAAAATATATGAATTGATTACTTCCATCAAAGGAGTAGGGCAGGTACTTGCTACAGAATTAATTGTATATACCCATGTATTCTCACGAATGAATAATGCGAAACAACTGGCATGTTATTGCGGAGTAGCCCCATTTGCTCATACCTCCGGAACGAGCATAAAGGGGAGGATGGGAACCTCAAACTTTGCAAACATGAATTTAAAGTCAACGCTTCACCTGGCAGCCCTATCCTCAACACGATATGTGCCCGATATCAAGCAATACTACGAAAGAAAAGTAGCAGAAGGGAAGTCGAAGATGAGTGTACTAAATGCCATAAGAAACAAAATATTACAGCGTGTTATCGCTGTGGTAAACAGAGGCACACCGTACGTAGAAAATTATCAAGAAATTAATTTGGTAAACTCATAGATAATCGGGTCACGCAAGGGAGTTTCACCCTTACGTTCCCACGGAACCGTGCTTGAAAGTCTCCCTTCACACGGCTCTTCTAGTTTCATCACGAATGTATTTATTCATCATGGATTTACCAATAGCCAGTGTGGAAATAATTGAGGGGTGGTTTTAAATTTTCCCCTAAGCCAATTTAGAGCGCTCATCTTGTAAAGGCCTTTTTCCCATTTTACCCATTTAAGTATGCGAACGTTTAATTGATGGCATATAAGTCTTAAATGTCCCTTGGAGAATTTGCCATAGTAATTGATGATACCTCGGATGATTGGTCTTAGTTCTTTTGCTAGTGCTTCCAACGATATTCGCTTTTTGTGGAGTTGCATTGCATTAAATTTTGCTAGGATACTTTTCTCAGATTTTTTACTAATAAAGATACTCGGCATCAACATCCCTTTTCCTTTTATCTTGCACCATTGTGGCCGTATCGTAAAGCCTAAGAAGTCATACTTCTTAACGTACTTTTCTACTGATAAGCCTCGCAGATTAACAATTTTGGTTTTAATGGGATGTAATTCTAACTTACATTTTGCTAAGCGTTGTCTTATTTGTTTTAATACAAAAACTGCTTGCTTTTCTGTTTTGCAATGTACTACCACGTCATCTGAATAGCGTTCAAATGGCTTCTCTGGGTGGTTTTGCTCCATCCATTTGTCAAAGCTCACATGCATGAATATGTTGGCTATTAATGGGCTTATAACGCCTCCTTGTGGAGTACCCGTTAGTCGGTCTACATAACACCCATCTCTCTGCACAATGCCTGATTTGAGCCATCGTTCAATGTATAGTA
>VEQB01000151.1 GCA_018883485.1 Bacteroidota bacterium | reverse complement strand
CCATTGCATTTAAAGAAAACAATGCAAGCAATAAAAAGCTGTATATTTTATTCATTACCATTAATTTTTCGTAAATATAAATCAAAACCTTTTTAAATAAAAAAGCCCCGACAAATAGTCGGGGCTTTTAGGAAAGAATATTGATTAATTATTCAATGATTAATTTAACAGAACCTGTTTGGTTCAAGTTATTTTTTACATTAACAAAATAAACACCAGAAGTTAATTCATCTCTATCTATGCGCAGAGTATTATACTTGTGATTATCAAAACTGCGAATTACTCGCCCAGCAAGATCAATTACTTGAACTTGGTGCGTGGCGGCATTGTCGTTAAATTCTATCACTGTGTATGCACTTGCAGGGTTAGGATACAAGCGAATGTTTTCAGAAATATTTGCTGTTTCTGTTACACTTGTAGTACTCGTTTTGCATGAGCTAAAGTAGTAATAAAGTGTTTGTGGGTTTCCACTTGTTCTTACAAATTCGCGGTTAAATCCACCCACTCCATTTGGCTTAGTGCAAGCGCGATCTGCGGTATCAGCAAACTTTTCTTTATTATCTTCAATTGAGCTATCGCCATTCATAAAGTACCAGTAAACAGTTCCATTACAAACATCATTTACGGTTGTCATGTAAACTTGAGGGAAACCAGCCATTGGGCTCATACGGATTGCACTAGATTTAGCATCTCCAAGGTAATCTAATACTACATATTGATTGCCATTAGGCGTAACGTTTGAAAGGTCAACTTTAAAAGTTACAGTTTGGTTAGCAGGACGTGGGCTGCAATTGGTGAAAGTGTTAAAGCAATTTGCATCAAGTGTAGTATTTGAAGTAAGTTTAATTTCACGGTTTCCAGAAGAAGAAGCAATTTGTTCCCAGTTTCTAACACCATTTTTGTAGTAACGATATTTGAACTGAACAGTTGCACCAGAATCTAAGTTTGCTTGAGAACCAGTCCATTTGTTTGTAGTACCAACGCGGGTCATTTTGTTGCCATCGCCCCAGCTACCATCTAATAAGCCACCAGCAACGTCAACTGAATCAACGCCACAAATGCTTTCTACATCTACGTTGAAGGTAATATTATATTTAGGTACAATTTTGCAAACACCGCATTTTGCATAGCAAACGGCATCTAAATTTTTATCTGCCATTCCAAGAATTGTACGACGGTTATTATCTACAGCACACTCGCTTGGCACTGATTCGTCTTTGCCCCAAGCGTTTCCATTTAAAAATTTATAGTTTAAAGTATCCATGCCTGTGTAGGCAATAACTTGGTAAACTGTACTTTCAAATTTTCCATCACCAGTGTAGTTTATCAATCTAGTTATTCCAGGAGTCCATCCTTGGAAGTTACCAGCAACATAAACACCATTTGCATCTACCGAGGCTGTTAACGCCATATCCACTTTTAGTCTAACGGCATATTGGCCAACAGGGGCAGAGCCTCCAAATTTAATTGCAGGTAAAACCAGTGTATCAGTACCTTCGCCAATCCAAACCCAACGGTTGTTGTTTCCTCCGCCAACTTGGCTTATGGCAGGAACACTTTCGTTTTCGCTCCATTGGTTACCATTGATAAATTTAAATTCGTAAACCTTTCCGCCATCTAAATCAACAATGGTATCTCTTACCATTCCATTCGCTGTTGATAATTTAATTCCACCTGGGTTCCAATTAGGCAGGTTTGCATTACCTGTTTGGAAATTGCCTGCTACATGCACACCATTGCTGCTAATGGTTTGGCCTGTCATGTCTACTTGGATTTTAACTTTTCTCGCAAAAACTCCTGTAGTAGCAACAAGAGCAGCAGTCATTAGTAATAATTTTTTCATATTTAATTAATAATATAATTGTATGCGCAAAATAAAACTTTTATTAAAAATAAAAAGTAATTTTTTTTGACATGGTGTTGTTTTTTACAAACTTTAATTAATTTGCCACCATGAATAAACGCTTACTAAACTTTTTATTATTATTTTTCATAAGTGGTTTCTCAATGGCTCAGAGCATTCGAGGAAGCATTAAAGATGAACAAAATGAGCCAGTTATTGGCGCAACCATTCAAGTTGTTGGAACAAGTTATGGAACAGTTTCAGATGCTTTAGGAGTATTTGAGGTGAAGAAACTTAAACCGGGAAATTACAAATTAAAAATTTCATCACTTAATTTAAGCACCATTATTAAGGAAGTCACATTAGGTACAACAGACGTAACTATATTGGTTTCTATGAAGGAAGACAGAAAGCAAATGGATGAACTGGTGGTAGTAGGTTATGGTGTGCAACGAAAGCGCGAAGTAACAGGTGCCATCACAAAAATTGGGGGTAAAGAACTTAACGATTTACCAGTTCCAAGTTTTGAAGCAGCATTACAAGGTAAGGCGCCAGGCGTGCAAGTTACGGTGGGTAGCGGTTTAGCCGGCTCTGCTTCATTTGTTAGAATTAGAGGGATATCTTCCGTGAGTGCTGGCGGTGAGCCTTTGTATGTTGTAGATGGTATTCCGGTAACACAAGACTTATTTATTACGGGTAATTCTGGTGGGATGAATAATAATCCATTGGCTTCCATTAATCCAGATGATATTGAAAGTGTGGAAGTATTAAAAGACGCTGCGGCCAATGCTATTTATGGGTCAAGAGGCGCAAATGGGGTTATATTGGTTACAACTAAACGAGGAAAAGGTAAAGGTTGGAAATTTGGTGCCATGATAAAATCTGGTATTTCTATGCCTACTAATAGACCGCGGATGCTAAATAATACAGAGTGGTTGCAGTTGAATCAGGAGGCATGGGAGAATGATGGTAATGCGGGCCAGGCGCCATTGCCAGGAGGTATTACCTCCGAGCAAGCCTTGGCCAACAATACCAATTGGGTAGATGAGACCATACAAACTGGGGCTAAATATGGCGCAAATTTTTCTGCAACGCATGGCGGTGAAAAATTGCAGACCTATATGAATATGTCTTATGATAACAATGGAACCTATTTAAAAGGTAATTCTTATGAGCGTATTGCTGGAAGGGTAAATTTAGATTATTCAGCTACAAAGTGGATGAAAGTAGGTATTAATTCTTCCTTAAGTAGAGGTGTAAATAATCGCGTAAATGCGGCTTGGTCGGGAGGTTTAGGTGCTGCCTTAAGTACTGCTTTACCTATATATCCAATTTATAATGCCGATGGAACTTGGTACAGAGCAGGTTCAAACCCTGTGCGCGATATGAATAACTTAAAGTGGAAGACGATTGAATCTAGGTCACTTACAGGCATTAATATCAATATCACGCCTGTAAAAGACGTAGTGCTTCAAGGGCAAGCTTCCTATGATTATATGGATATTAAAGACGACCAGTGGCGTTCTTCTGAAATTACTGGAAATGCCAATGCGGGTGATGCCTACAGAGGAATGTCTTATGTTTCTAATTTTAATTATTATATAACTGCCACCTATTTAAAAACAATTAACGAAAAGCATAATTTCCAAATTTTAGGTGGTAATGAATACCAAAGGGCAAATACTACGCGCAAAAGCGCAGATTCTACCAATGTGCCAGGCTTGTTTTCTAATAATCCAGACGAGTTAAATGAAGCCAGGGTGTTAACGCAACCCGGAACCAATTGGGCATTTTTAAGTTGGTTTGCTAGGGCAACCTATAATTACAAACAAAAGTATTTTTTTCAAGGAGTATTCAGAACAGATGCTTCCTCTCGTTTTGGTGCAAATTATCGATGGGCAAATTTCCCATCCTTATCTGCCAGTTGGGTGCTTACCGAAGAGGATTTTATGAAGAACAATCAAACCTTTAGCTTCTTAAAATTAAGAGCAGGTTGGGGTAAATCTGGAAATGCAAATATTCCTGATAATGCGCGATTTGCAACTTACTCTCCGGCAACAAATAATATAACTTACAATGGTCAACCAACACTTTTCCCTTATAAACTCGAGAATCAAAATATACGCTGGGAAACCTCAAATAATTATGATATAGCCGTGGAAGCAGGTTTTTTTAAAGATAGGCTAACTGTGGAAGTGGATTTTTATAGAAAAGTTACTACTGACGTGTTGATGTATTTAACTATCCCAGCTTCCATTGGTTTTGCAAATTATTGGGATAATGTAGGTGGAATTTTAAATGAAGGGGTAGAGTTTAGCTTTAAATCTAGAAATATTGTTGCCAAAAACTTTACTTGGAATACTAATTTTAATGTGGCTCGTAATTATAATGAAATGACAAGTTTGGGTGTTTACAGCGAAGATGCGGTGAGCGGTGGAACAAATGATACGCGCATTGTTAAGGGGCAGCCTGTGGGTACCAATTATTTAATACGTTGGTCTCATGTTGATCCAAATAATGGCTTGCCAGTGTATTTAGATATAAATGGAAACCATACCTATACCTATGATAATAGGAACCGCGTAGCGGTAGGTAAAATTATCCCTGATGCCATTGGCGGGATTACTAATACTTTCCGCTATAAAAGTTGGGATATGAGTATTTTGATAATTTATAGTTTTGGAGCAGATATATATGAATCTTCACAGAAGCGTCAATCTACCCTAATTACAGATTGGAATATGGACGAGCGTGTGTATGACAGATGGCAAAAACCGGGGGATGTTACCAAATACCCGCGTTTAACTAGAGATTACCGCACTTACAATTTGCCAGACGAATGGAGCAATACCACATTATGGCTAAAGGATGGCAGTTATGCGCGTTTGCGTAATTTGACAGTAGGCTATAATTTAAGCTCAGCTAGATGTAAAAAAATGAACTTAAGTAGTATGCGCATTTCTGCCATTGCTACAAATTTGTTTACGCTAACTAATTATGATGGGTTAGATCCGGAGATAGGAAGAGATGCTGAAGGCGGTTCATCCGGCGATAGAAACTCATCTAGAAATATGGGGGCACAAAATATTACCTATTTAACACCACCCCAAGAAAAGACCTTTAGTGTACAGTTAAATATTGAGTTTTAAGGAGAATTAGAAATGAAGAAAATTATATTATTATTAGCGGTTATTATTAGTTTTAGCTCTTGCCGCAAATGGCTCGAAATAACACCAGAGGGTGAGGTGCTAGAAGAGGAAGCTGTTAAGACACAACAAGATTTGCAAAACTTGTTAAACTCATCTTACGATGCTATGGCCAATCATTATAATGGACGCGTTCAATTTTTTAATGAGTTATTGGGAGATAACTTAGAAAAGCCTCAAAGTGGGTTTACTGTTCCTATCTATCAACGAACCACCAATTATTTTAATTCTGATGTTTCTGGCCTTTATAACGATTTGTATAATGTGATTTTTAGGCTTAATTTTTTAATAGAGAAGGTAGATGATGGCTCTATTCCTGTAGATGATGCCTTTAAAGTTAGGACTAAAGCTGAGGCAAAATTCTTGCGTGCTATGGCGCATTTTGATATTGTAAGATTTTGGGCCCAACCTTATGGCTTTACTGCTAATAATTCTCATCCTGGGATTGTAATAAGGGATAAAGTGAATACCCAGCCTAAGGCCAGAAGCACTGTGGCAGAGGTTTATAATTTTCTTATTACCGATTTAAATGATGCCATTGCCACTTTACCAGACGCAAATGGAAATTACGCCAATAAAGATGCTGCAAAAGCACTGCTAGCAAAGGTTAGGTTTCAATCCAATGATTTTGCAAACGCCCTTACCTTATGCAATGAATTAATTGCCAAATTTCCATTAGACACTAATTTAAATCGGTTCGAGAATGCATTAACTACCTCTGAGAAAATATTTGCATTTGTGAGCACAGGTGTTGGAGATAATAGAGCTGCAACCTATATTAATAATTATAGAATTGTAAATCCAACCAATCCTTCTCCAATACGTTTAAGCAAATCGTTGTACACAGAGGCTACTTCAGATACCGCCGATAAAAGAAGTAAATACTATGTTCTTTTTAATGCAGGCACTTCTAGTGAAACTTATGGCATTACTAAGTTTAATTCTGATTTCTTAAGTAATCCGATTTCTTACACTTCTCAACTCGTTTTGATGCGCGCAGAGGCTTTACTAAAATCGGGAGGGAGTGCTACACAAGCTATTGC
>VEQB01000150.1 GCA_018883485.1 Bacteroidota bacterium | reverse complement strand
CCCATGAAGAGCATTGAAATTGTTTATACACCCAGGTTATTACCCTTGTATGATTTAAAAGGAAAAGCAGTAGTAATCATTGATATTCTTAGAGCAACAAGTAGTATGTGTGTTGCATTTGAAGCCGGTGTCGAGAAAATACTTCCAGTAGCAAGTCCAGAAGAATGTAGCATTTTTAAGGATTTTGATTTTCTAACTGCAGCCGAAAGAAATGCGGAAAAGCTTCCGGGTTTTGATATGGGAAATTCGCCTTTTGAATTTCAGAATCCATTGATTGCTGGCAGGAAAATTGCGTTCACAACAACCAATGGTACCAAGGCAATTAAAATGGCAAGAGCTCAGGAAGCTGATGAAATTGTGATTGGTTCTTTTTTGAACATCAATGCTATTGAAAATTACTTGCGTCTTTTAAATAAACCGGTTTTGTTACTTTGTGCTGGTTGGAAAGATAAATACAATCTTGAAGATACCTTATTTGCCGGGGCATTGGCCAAAAGATTATTGGATGGAGAAGAATCGGATGATGATGCTTGTATTGCGGCTGTTGATTTATTCAATAGTCATGCAGATAGATTAGAAGAAATAGTTAGAAAATCATCACATGCCCGAAGATTTAAACTCTTGCATAGTCAAACAGATGATGTTTCTTTTTGTCTTCAAATGAATTACACCCAAAAAGTGCCTAAAATGATTGGTGAATACCTTCATTCTTAGCGTATTTATGATAAATGTTTGGATGAGTACTTCATCTTAAATTCTATTTTTTTGTTCAGATAATTAGTCCTAAGTTTGCCGACCAAACGAAAAAATTATGATTATTGGTGTTCCAAAAGAAATCAAAAACAACGAAAACCGTGTAGGATTAACTCCTGCGGGTGTTTCAGCACTTTGTAAAGCAGGTCATACAGTATACGTTCAGGCTACTGCCGGTATCGGTAGTGGATTCAGCGATGAAGAATATGCTGCAGCCGGTGCCACTATGTTAGCCAGCATTGAAGAAATTTATGCGATTGCTGAAATGATTATTAAAGTGAAAGAGCCAATTGAGCTTGAGTATCCTTTGATTAAAGAAAACCAATTGTTGTTTACTTATTTCCACTTTGCATCTTATGAGCCATTAACCAATGCCATGATTGAGCGCAAAGCGGTTTGTTTGGCATATGAAACTGTAGAAAAGAAAGATCGCTCTTTGCCTTTATTAGTTCCAATGAGTGAGGTTGCCGGAAGAATGAGTATTCAAGAAGGTGCCAAATACTTAGAGAAGCCAATGGGCGGAAGAGGTATTTTATTAGGAGGCGTACCGGGTGTTAAACCTGCTCATGTACTTATTTTAGGTGGTGGTATTGTTGGAACCCAAGCCGCTAAAATGGCAGCAGGTATGGCCGCAGACGTTACCATTATGGATATTTCTATTCCACGTTTGCGCGAGTTAGACGATATTTTGCCTGCCAATGTAAAAACAGTTTTCTCTAATGAATATAATATTCGTGAAGCTATAAAAACTTCAGATTTAATTGTAGGTGCGGTATTAATCCCAGGTGCTAAGGCCCCACATTTAATTACCCGCGAAATGTTAGGCTTAATGCGCAAAGGTACAGTATTGGTAGATGTGGCCGTAGATCAAGGGGGTTGTATAGAAACTTGCAAACCTACCACGCACGAAAATCCTACCTATGAGATAGATGGTATTATTCACTATTGCGTAGCCAATATGCCAGGTGCAGTGCCTTATACTTCTACTTTAGCCTTAACCAATGCTACTTTACCTTACGCTTTGCAATTGGCTAACAAAGGTTGGAAGCAAGCTTGCACAGATAACGAAGAATTGAGATTAGGATTAAATGTAGTAGATGGTAAAGTGGTTTACAAAGGTGTTTCAGATGCCTTTAACTTGCCATATACGCCAGTTAGTGATATATTATAATTAAAAATTTATATGCTTTTAAAGCCCTGCGAGTTTTCGTGGGGCTTTTTTTGTTTCGGCTTGAACCTTTTTAAAGCAGTTTAAATTTGGCTGAGATTCTTGGTAAGGCTGCATTTTTATTGAGTTAAGTGTGAATGCTTAACTCAAGTTAGAAATTAAATCGTACATTATTAAATCTTGGATTTTAGGTTAATAGAATTAAATTAGCCACAACTTTAGCATAGCATGAAAACACTTAATCTATTTGGTCTTTTAGGGCTTTTATTTTGCTCTCAACTCATTTTTGCGCAAACGCCAAAAGAGCTGCAAGAGCACTGGTGGCACCCTTTTAGCGGAAGTATTGAAGAAATTCATCAATATAACAATACCCTTTACTATGGTGGAAACTTTAGCTACATTGGTCCTAATAATAGGAATGGTGGCATACTCGATCTTGCAGATGATTTAAATCCACTTCCTTTTACTGCCAGGCCCAATGGGTTGGTAGATAAAGTGATTGCCGACGGTGCAGGTGGCTGGTTTATTGCAGGAAATTTTACTTCTATTGGCACTTCTCCTAGACAAGGAGTAGCACGTATAAACAGAAATGGAAGCTTACATCCTTGGGCTCCAGCTTTTAATGGTAAAGTAAGAGAGTTGCTTTTGCACCAAGGAGTGCTTTATGCTGGTGGAGAGTTCAATCAAATTGGCACCACTTTAAGAAATAGGGTTTGTGCCTTTGATAGTCTTGGAAATTTGTTGCCATGGAATCCATCCAGCAATGGAACAGTTAATGTGTTTAAAATTTTTCAAGACAAATTACTAGTTGGTGGTAATTTTACAAATATCGGGGGAGTTAATAGGAATCGCTTAGCCGAACTAGATTTGCAAAATGGGAATGCAGGGCCTTTGAGCATTGTTATTAATGGCGAAATACGGGCGTTAGAGGTAGTGGGTAGTCGTATTTATATCGGAGGCGATTTTAATGGCGTAAATGGAGTTTCTGCTAACGTTGGTAAACTTGCCTGCTACGATTATGTATTAGGAGGTTTTACCTCTTTTAAATTGAATTTTGATAACAACGTTTACAGCCTACATTTTAATTCAGGATTTTTATATGTTGGTGGTATTTTTACCTCAATTAATTCTCAAACTAAAATATCTGCTGCTGCCATTGATACCACAGGGGTAGGCTTGGTAACTGGAGTAGATTTCTCTCTAGCCGTCGGAAGTGGGGTTGTTAATTCCATTACTAGCATTAACAATGTAATTTATTTGGGAGGTATTTTTTCAAAAGGCAATGATTATGGTATTTTAGCCTTCAGTTACCAAACTGGTTTTTTACCTTCCAAAACACCAAAGGTTACCAATTTTGGGAGCGTAATGTCTATGGCAGTTTCTGGTGATAGATTATATCTTGGTGGAAATTTTACCTCTATAGGAGGTGCCAATAACTATGGCATAGCAGCCATAGATATGACAACGGGTAGACTTAAAAAAGGGAATATTAGTAAAATTTTAGAAGGGGCAATTATAAGGGACTTTGAGGCAAAAGATAGCCTATTGTATTTTTCTGGAAACTTTACATTTCCCGTTAATGACGGAGGTTTAAGCAGAAATGTTGCGGCTTATAATATGAAAACAGATTCATTTATAGACCTAAATATTGAGGTATCTGGAACTGTTTTAAAAGTTAAATTAGACAGCAACATTCTATATCTTGGGGGTGATTTCACGGTAATAAATACTTTACCTAGGTTAGATTTTGCAGCTATTAACTTAACTACAAAAAGCCTTGAACCACTTGCTGTAAATGCAAATGGAAACATTGAAGAAATTGAAATAAGTGGAGATACACTTATTGTTGGTGGCTCATTTAGCTCCATTGGCGGTATTTCGAGGAGTAATCTTGCCTCTTTTAATAAAAATACAGGTACTGTTCATGCTTGGAATCCCAATGTAAATAATAGAGTACGCACCATGGCTTTAAAAGACAATCTTTTATACATAGCGGGTGATTTCACCACCGTAAGCACTACTTCAAGAAGCAGAATAGCTGCTATAAATAGGTCAACTGGAGTTTTGTCTGCTTGGAACCCTGGTGCAAATCAACAAATCTTTAAGATTAGAGTTTACGATAACTTACTTTATGTAGTTGGTTCATTTACTACCATTAAGTCACAAAGCAGAAGTTATGCCGCCGCCTTTAATCTTATTAACGATTCTCTAATTGTACTGCCTACTTTCAATAATAGTGTTTATGAGGTGTATGTCGATCCTTTATTAACTTGCTATGGCGGATTTTTTTCTATCGTAAATAATGTAAGCAATAATATTGGCGGATTTATGAACCCATGCAAGGCCTTTATTAGCTCAGTTTTTAGGGCTCCAATTTGCACAAACGACCAAGTAGTTTTAAGTGCCCCTTTAAACCGAAATGCCAAGTATCAATGGCTTAGTGGCAGTAATACACCGCTAACTGATAAGAAGGATTATCTCCTTAGTATAACCTCACCAGGAACTTACAAGGTTGTAATGCAAAATGATACCTTTGCCTGTGCCGATACCTCTGCTGCTGTAAGTATAAATTATTTAGAGAAGAGCTTTGCAACTCTTAGCCCAAATAAGGATACAATGTTTTGCAGGAACCAACCTTTTATTTTAAGTGTAGATTCATCTGCATTGGTTACAGAAATAAACTGGTATAGAAATAATTTACCCCTTTTTACTAATAGAAGAATTGCTCCAGTAGGCAATACTAGTGGCAACTATAACTTTTTCGCTATTGTATCCAATGTAAATGGGTGTAAAGATACTTCTAAGGTTATCAATGTGAGAATTATAAATAATCCAAGTTCAAGTTTTCCTCAAGGCAAAAGTGCTATTTGCGATGCCGATAGTGTATTGCTTACTATTTTTTCTCAACCAAATCTTACGTATCAGTGGTTACTTGATGGTCAAATTATTCCTAATAAGAATGATACTTTTATTTATGCTAAGGATAAAGGTGCTTATGCTGCAAGATTAACCACAATTGAAGGTTGCTCCTCTACAACCACTAGCAGAAACTTAACAAAAGGGCTAAGCCCAGTTATTGTTATTGCCGATTCTTCCTATGTTGGATTTTGTTCTGGTTCTTCTCTTATATTATTCGATAAAGACTCTGCAACAAATAGGATGGCTAGCTATCGTTGGATAATGAATGGTTTTAATACTTCCATTACCAAACCTTTTATAGTTACTGTAAATGAGGCTACTTTTAGGCTAATTGGTACTAATAAAGAAGGCTGTACTGATACCTCAATTTTGGTAACTACTATAGCCTACCCTAAGCCGCCACCAATTTATATACTCGGAGAAACTAATGCAATCCTCAATAGTACTTACAATTATTCTGTAGAAAATACACTTGGGTCTGTTTACCGTTGGGCGCCAATCAATGGCACGCAGGTTTCTGTAGCTCAAACTGCTAATGCAAATATGAGGTGGACAGTTGTAGGAAATGCAGCATTAGCTGTTGTAGAAACCAATAGATTTGGTTGCAATGGCGATACAGCAAAAAGTGATATAACCGTTGTTATTCCCTCGCTTTCATTAAATAGAACTAGCTTAACTCTAAATAGTGATTTTGGTGAAATGGGATTTGTGTCTGTAAGTTCTAATGCCAATTGGACGGTAACCGAAGGGGCAACTTGGTTAAGTGTTGATAAAACAAGTGGATCGGGTAATGAAGATGTTATGTTCATTACAGATCAACCCAATAATACTGGGGCTAGCCGTTCAACAACTGCGGTATTTAGTGCAGGCTCACTTACTGTTAATTTATTGGTAACACAATCTTCAAGTACGGGTATAAATGAACTTAACAATAAGCTAAAAATTAGCGTTTATCCTAATCCGTCTAATGGCACATTTACTATACACAATGAAGAAAATTCAGAATTAAGCTTCTCTATATTAGATATTGCTGGTAAAGAAATTGGTGTTCCACAAACGCTAAAAGCCAAAGAAGAAATTAGTTTCAATACTAGCTTGCCAGTTGGAGTTTACCTTATTCAGTTTAATCTAAATAATAGCACCTTCTTCAAGAAAATTGTTGTCAATAAATAATTTTCTAAGGTTATAGGTTGAACCTTTAATAGCATGAGGGTGTTTTCCTCGCCTTAACTTGCTATTTTTTTTCTTTGAACACGATTACTTATCATCATTAGTATCTAAATCCTAGAG
>VEQB01000149.1 GCA_018883485.1 Bacteroidota bacterium | reverse complement strand
ATATAACAGTATTGAACTCCTCAAACGGTTTGTCTGGTACATCAATAAATAAATTTAGTCCTTTGCCTTCGGTTTCAAAATCTACATTAACTAGCGCAGATGTTGGAACTCGTATTGATATTTCAAGTGGCATTCCATCTAATAATTGGATTATGACATCTGAAAGGGCAGATTTTGATGGGGATGGTAAAATTGATGTAGCTAATTCGAACTGGGCAAACTCAACCTTCCCTATTTCAGTATATAGAAATACAAGCAGCGGTTCTGGAAACTTTTCATTTGCAAGCAGTATTACATTAGATCCTGGTGTTAATCAAAATAGGACCATGGCAACTGCAGACATGGACGGCGATGGAAAAGTAGATTTGATTGTTGGATGTGATAATGCAAGCAGAATTTCAGTTTTCAGGAATACCTCAACTGTTGGCAATATTAGTTTTGCCTCTAGGGTTGATTTTAATCTTGCTTCTGGAACCTCTGATATTGCTGCTGCTGATATTGATGACGATGGGCGAATTGATATAGTGGCGGTTTGTGGCAGTTCTATTTCAATTTTATTGAATAATTCATTGGGTGCAGGATCTATTTCTATGGCAACTAGGGTTGATATTGCAGGTTCATCTAACCAATGGGGTATTGCTGTTGCAGATATTTCGGGGGATGGATTAAAAGATATTTTAACCGCTAATCAAACCAATGCGGCCACACTTTCCATTTATAAAAATCAGGGTAGCGTAGGTAATGTTAGTTTTGCATCAGCAAGCACCTTTACCAATGGTATATTTTCAGCTCTTTTTGTAACTACTTTTGATGCTGATGGAGATGGTTTACTTGATGTATTATTATCTACTAATGGTAACGCTAATGCTGTAACTGCCTTTAGGAATACTAGTTCTGGTAATAATATTTCACTCGGTACTGCATCTAATTATACCATGAATTGGGCGCCAGTTAGACTTGGAATTGGTGATTACAATGGAGATGGTTTAATTGATGTTGTAGCCCCTAGAGGCGGAATGGCAGGCTTTTGGCGAAATAATAGTACATCGGGCTCGATTAACTTTAATTCATTTTTTGAATTGCCAGCAAATGGGCAAGGGATTGGCACGGGTTTTTTAATTGATTTGGATAATGATGGAAGGCTCGATTTTTATTCAGGCACGGATGGTGGTGGCACCTTTTGTGTTTGGCCCAATTCTCCAACATTTTTTTACTCTCAAGGCTCGGGCAATCCTTCCACTACAAGTAATTGGAATAGCAGGGCAAATGGTTCTGGAAGTGCACCAGCAAATATGGCACAGGCAACAGCTTATATTATCCAAAACGGACATACGATGACCACCACTGGGGCTTTTTCTTTTGGCACCTCAGGTTCTGTTTTGCAAATACAAAATGGAGGTACTTTTACGGCAAGCCATGTAGTAACAATGGCCAGCGGTTCGGCCTTAACGATTGAAAGCGGAGGAACATTTAACTCGAATGTAAGTGAGACTTTGGGAGCGATAAATATGGTGGGAGGTAAGTTAAATATTGCAGCAGGAACAACCTTAACTTTAAATGGTGCTGTTACATCAACTGCTGGAGTGTTTAGTGGCAGTGCTACTTCTGATTTAACGATAGGTGCGGCGGTAGGATCTTTATTGTTTGACCAGGCCACCCCAGGAAGTACCAATATGTTTCGTAACTTTACAATTGGTTCGGGCGGTACAGCGAGTGTTACTCTTGGTAATGCATTGGTGATAGCACCCACAGGTTATGTTGCCTTTAATGCTTCTGGAACCAAAACATTAACCACTGGAGGTAATTTAACTTTAAGGTCAACCAGCGCTGGAACAGCGGCTATACGCAATACCAACGGTGCTACAATTACTGGCAATGTTACTGTTGAAAGATTTGTTCCTAATACCAGAAGGGCCTTTAGGTTTTTGGCCTCACCTGTAACAACAAGTAATATTTGGAGCAATTGGCAAGAGAGTGGCAATAGTCCTGCCGGATATGGAGTTTTTATTACTGGGGTTGCGGGTGTTTCACCGGGAGGAAATGATAATACCACAGGATTGGATAGAACAGTACATGGAAATAATTCTATGTTTACCTGCAGTGCCTCAAGTTGGTCGGCAATAACCAATACTAAAACTACAGCTTTAACTACTGGAGTTGGATATAGAATATTTGTACGTGGAGATAAAACCATTGATTTATATGCCACACCAGATGCTACACCAAACAATACTACTTTAAGAGCTACAGGAACTTTGGCAACAGGAGATTTTTCTACTGCAACTTTGCCAACAGGCTATGCTTTAGTAGGAAATCCATACGCTAGTGAAATAGATTGGAATGCAAGTGGATGGAATACGATTAGAAGCAATGCAAACATTAGTAATGCGATATATATTTATAGGCCAGCAATTGCCTCTTCTGCTACAGCCAATGCAAATCAGTATGCCGCTTATGTTGGTGGAACAGGAACCAATGGAGGTGTTCAGTACATTGCATCGGGTCAAGCTTTCTTTATACAGGTAACTAGTGGAACACCTGTATTGAGTTTTACCGAAGCTTATAAAACAAATACAGGAGCAACAGGGCTATTTAAAAAGGCTCCCTTGGTAAATCATTTAAGGGTAGGTTATGCCAAGGACAATGAGCATGTAGATGAGATAGTGGTTAGATTTATGCCAGATGCTAAAATGGTATTTGATCACAACTATGATGCAAATAGTTTGAATAGTGAAGTGTTTGGCTTGTATTCTATTAAAGATACCAATCATTTAGCGATTCAAGGTAGACCAGATTTTGCCCAAGAGGATGTGGTTAGATTATCTGTGAATGCAGATGTAACAGGTAACTTTAGTTTGAAGTTTAGTGAGACAGAAACCTTTGATAAGGATATTGAAATAGGTTTGAAGGATAAATTTTTAGGAAAGACATTTGCGGTACA
The DNA here is from genome assembly GCA_018883485.1 of Bacteroidota bacterium. Taxonomy (GTDB): domain Bacteria; phylum Bacteroidota; class Bacteroidia; order UKL13-3; family UKL13-3; genus B1. Next base: position 3,207 of record VEQB01000149.1, on the reverse strand, counting down.
AGGCAATTCAAGTTATCCGTTTTCGATAACTTCAGATGCCAATTCTAAAGGTAATAATCGTTTTGAGTTGGTTTTTACCAGAACGGCTAATGGCCTAAAAACAAATATGGAAGAGATATCGGCTTTTAGCTTGTATCCAAACCCAGCGAGCAAAGAAGTAAGCATATCCTTAAATAGGAAATTGGAAGGTGTTTGTGCTTATGTGGTATTAAATGAATTGGGTCAAGAACAAATGACAGGCAGCTTGGAATTTGGTTCTACAGGGGCACAATCCATACAAGTAGACCAATTAGCGTCAGGTGTTTATTTTGTTCGTTTAGAAATGAATAATGCAATTCAAACAATCAAATTTATAAAATAATTAAAGACATGGGAAAATATATTCTATTACCAATTTTAGTGCTATTGTTATTAAGTTCAACAAATTTGTTAGCACAGCCAGGGTTTGATGATGATGTAACTGATACTCCGATTGATGGGGGAGTTGCTATTCTTGCTGCAGCTGGTTTGGCTTATGGCATTAAACGTGTTACTAAGAAAAAAGCAAATTAGTTCAATACACTTAGAAACTGCCAAGAAGAAATTCTTAGGCCGTTTTTTTGTTAAGAGTTAAGAGTTAAGAGTTAAGAGTTAAGAGTTAAGAGTTAAGAGTTAAGAGTTAAGAGTTAAGAGTTAAGAGTTAAGAGTTAAGAGTTTTTTTGCTCTTCACTTTATGATAGCAACACAAACGATAGCGCAAGTGTTGGCATTGCAGCAGGGGCGATTGCTGAATAAGGAGTTGGGGTTAGCCTAGGCAGATAAGAGATCTTGGGAAATTATTGGCTGGCCTTAGCGCTTATGCATTAATTGTAACAGGAATTAGGCGTTGTGGCAAAAGTACTTTGATGCAGCCGGTGCATGCTACCTATTTAAATGATGCGATTTATTGAAATTTTGAGGGTCCGTGTTTGGCTGGTTTTGATTTGGGAGATTTTAATAGGTTGCAAACATTGGCTGAGTTGCAAAATGTGACTGCCTATTTTTTGATGAAATACAAAATATTGCCAAGTGGGAGAGCTTTGTTAGGTTTAGATTAGATTAGATGAAGGATATACTGTTTTTATTACAGGCTCCAATGCAGCTATTTTAAGTAAGGAGCTGGGTATAAAATTAATGGGGAGGCAAATTTCATTAGAGCTTTTCCTCTTTTCTTATCTCGTGTATTTGCAATGGGTTGATGAAGAGGCCTCACCTGAAAGCGCTGCAGGATATATGAGAATAGTTGGCTTTCCTAAATGTTTTTTGAACCAAGGGCTCATTTTCACCCAAAATAAAGAAGACACATTTAAGGTTGAAAACGGAACAGTGGAAGCAATTCCATTTTATAGTTGGGCTAGCGCACACAATAAGCGTTAAAAATTAAAAGGTAAGAATGAAGATTTTTTTTTCACTCTTCATTCTTACCTCATAGTTCCCGTCTTAGCTTAAGCTAATTCGGGCAAGCATACTTCATAGTTCATACTTATCTCCCCAACACATAACTCACGCCAATATGTTGCGGAAAGTACATATCTGGTAGCAAGTTTGTTGTTCTTTTTTGTGCAGAGGTATAATTGGTAAACGCATCTTCTATTGTAATTTGTTTGCCGGTATGTTTATCTATTGGCAAATCAATATTTCCCACACTTTTTTTCCATTCTTCGTAGTTGTAGCCGTAGGCATAGCCTTGTCCAAAATCGTCGAGGTAATCGGAGAAGCTCATGATGGTTTTTATTTCGTACCGGAAGCGCCAATTTTTGTACGCATAAACAAGTTGGAAGGAGATATTTAGGTTTAAGGTAATAGGAATGTATTTTCTTTTATTCGATAAAAAATTTTGTCCTTCTAAGCCTAATGGTCTTAGTTTCATAAACTCTGCTGTATCTCTATGGTTGCTATAAACCACCATTCTATAAGGTTCAAAGTAGCTTAAACTAACCCCCGTTCCTATGGCTGGTATCCATTGTCCCTTAGCGCTATTATTGAGGCTTTTGCTATTGTCATGCTTGTCTAAAAAGTAATAGATGAGATCGGCATCTAAGTTGTACATTTTAGTTTTAAAGTTGTTGTCAAAGGATTGTATTAAAAAATAACTTCCATCATTTCTTAAGCCGTAGGTATCGGCACTTCTAAAAAGCAAAAGGGCAGCGGTTGGGTTGTGCATGCCAATATTGGTGCGGCTAAAGCCAAAACGGTAGCTTACTTTTGGCGATTTGTTGTATTGCACAAAGGCGGTGCTGCTCCAGTCAAATACACCTGGTATGCCAAAGCGATGTTTGATATCTCCAACGTAAAATGCGAGTCCGCCCATAAGCCCCACCTCATAGGTTTTTTTCCAAGGTTGGGTAGGATTAATTAAAGTGTCTTGCAACACAATAGGTGGTTTAGTTGATTCTGCATTTAGGGTTGAGGTGTCTTGAATGGCAATAGCAGGTAGTTTTTCTTCCATGCCATTTTCTAAAATTACATAGGCTGCAAGGCCTTCTTGATAGTTGATAAGGATTGAGTCGGGGAGCACATTAAATGTAGCAGGAATAGTCACGAAATTGCTATCTACTACTTTAGTGATTTTACATAGTTTTTTACCCTTTAAGGTGATATTGCCTTTGGTGTGGTTAATACTTTCTATAAAACAAATAGGGAGCGGGTAAGAACCAATGTCTTTAATTGGGGCTTCTAATACAGGTAACCTGGCATCTTGTTGGTTATCGAATACAGGCCGAATATTATTGTTACTGTATATGGCTTTAGCTGCAACGGTTTCTTGACTTCCTCCACCTAATGACAAACCAAGGGTTTTATTATCGACGGTATTATTAATAAATACGAGATTGCCAATGTTTAGGTTTTTAGGGTTGTAAGGGCTTGCTATGTTAATGTTTAAAATGCCCAAGCTATTATCATTACCTAAGAGCTTATTGTTTTGGAAAACCAAGTTGTCTAGGGTATATGTAATTCCGCTACTTCCTGCGTTTTCTATAATAATACCTGCATTGTTATGGTAAAAATTTGAATTACTTAATTCAAATTGAATAGCTGGTTTATTTAGGTTTACAAGTGGGGCGGCTACAAAGATTACTGCTTCATTGAAAACAGAATTTTTAACATTTAAATTTTCTATCGAAACTGTTTTTCTGCTCCAAAAGGGTTCAAAACTTAAAGGGCGTAAAAGACCATTAAAGCTGGCAT
>VEQB01000148.1 GCA_018883485.1 Bacteroidota bacterium | reverse complement strand
GCATTAAGCGAATGGCATTTTCTTTAGCAAGATTAAATAGGTTACCATTTCCTGCCTTTGCTTCCATGCTTGGGCTATTGTCTATATAAATATTTACACGTTTATTTAATACAGATTGATTGGCCGTATCTGCTGGAATAAAAGGCTGCGCAAAGGCTAAAATTAAAGCACTTAACGCTAAAATCCTAGCCGCTAAAATTAAGTAGTGCTTAATTGTTTGTTGCTTCTTATTTTGCTGTGTAAGCGCGCGCAAAAAACGAATATCACTAAATACAATTCTCTTATAACGTCTAAAATTAAATAGATGGATAAGAATGGGAATAGCCAATAAAATAAAAGCAAATAAGAATCCTGGAAACAAAAACTGCATGTTGCAAAATAAAATAAAATATGGGCTTGTAGTAAAAAGATTCAAAAAAATTAAGAAAGCCCGCTTAGATTTGCGCCATGATTATTGACTTAAAAGGTAAAAATGCTTTAGTATGCGGAAGTACCAAAGGAATTGGATTTGCTATTGCCAAACAATTTGCAGCCTTAGGTGCCAATGTTACTATGATGAGTAGAAATGGAGATTTATTAGCCAGAGTTGTGCGCGATTTACCTTGTGAAGAAGGTCAGAAACATGATTTTTTAGTAGCCGACTTCTCCAAACCAGAGCAAGTGAAAGAAGCTATTGAGAGAAAAATACAAGCGCATTATAGTTACCAAATATTAGTAAATAATAGTGGTGGTCCAAGCCCTGGCCCTGCGCTTGGTGCAAAAGAAGAAGAATTTCTGCTGGCCTTTAATGCCCATTTATTAAGTAGTCATTATTTGGTTCAAGGCGTTGTAAACGGAATGAAACAAAGTGGTTATGGCCGCATTATTAATATTATTTCTACCAGTGTAAAAATCCCTTTAAAAGGATTGGGCGTAAGCAATACCATACGCGGGGCAGTGGCTAGTTGGAGTAAAACTTTAGCTAGCGAATTAGCACCTCTTAACATTACGGTAAATAATATTTTGCCTGGTGCAACTGCTACAGATAGACTTAAGCAAATTATTGAAGGCAAGGCGGTAAAACAAAATGAAAGCATAGATGAAGTTAGCCATGAAATGCTTTCAGAGATACCGATGAACAGATTTGCCAACCCAGAAGAAATAGCTTACACCGCAGCCTTTTTAGCCAGTGAATATGCGAGTTACATAACAGGGATTAACGTGCCTGTGGATGGCGGAAGAACAGGATGTCTTTAAGGAAATAAACACTTTAACAGCTCTTGTAAATACCTTTTATCTATCTCATCAAAGTGGTTAAGGTATTCGCTGTCTGCATCTAGCACACCAATAACCTCTCCAACATTATTGTGAATAGGAATTACGATTTCTGATTTTGAATAGGCAGAACAGGCTATGTGCCCTGGAAAAGCCTCTACATCTGGAACTAGTATTGGTTGGTTTTTAAACCACGCTGTGCCACAAACACCCTTACCTTTTTGGATTCTAGTGCAGGCAACTGGGCCTTGAAACGGGCCTAAAACCAATTCATTTTCTTTAACAAAATAAAAACCAAGCCACCACCAATGAAAAACTTCTTGGAGGGCTGCAATAAAATTAGCTTGATTGGCAATGACATCCGTTTCGCCAGCTAATAATGCCGACATTTGCGGCAATAAAGCTTGGTATTTTTCTTCCTTGCTTAGGCCTATCTCTAAAGATAAGTGCTGCATGAGAAAAACTTACTTTGAATGCGCTTCTGGAGTAGCCGATGGGGCTGGAGTGGCAGCAGTTGCAGCAGAATCTGCAGCAGCAGAAACTACAGCAGCTTCTTCTTTAGGCTCAGCTACATTAGCACGATTTATAGAATAATCTGCTTTACCTTCTTTGTATTCTTTGTTGGTTTCAAGCGTTTTTTGTGCTTCTTCTGTACCATAATGACAAGCGCCGAAAGTTAAACTTAAACCTAAACCGGCTACTAATGCTATCTTCTTCATGTTTTTTTATTTGTATCGAAACCCAAAAATTGATTTTCGGCAACGAATATAAGTACTGTCTATTTCAATTCAAATTCTGTGCTGCCAATTTTAAATCCTTCGCAAAATAACTCTGCTTTATATAAACCAGCACTAAATTCAGAACCCTTATCCCAATAGATACTTACTTGTTGCGTTTCATTATTAAATTCAATGTCTTTTTTAGCGCTGTACAAAGATTCAACATCTTGATAATTGAAAGTACCAGAACCCGCAATTTGATTATAAACGGTGGCACCATCTGGCCCAATTACCTTTAGGTAAATATCTTTTTTACCCTTATCTGTTACATAATTTTCATTGAGGGTAAAAGTAATTTTCAATAGTTCCATTTGAGAAACTCTAATCGTCTCCTTTTCTTTTCCATTACTGCGCTTTTTAATACCCGTAACAAATACATTTTGCGTGGTAAGCCTAGAACCTGCAACTACTTTGGTGCTCAAGCGAGCTACATCCATATTAAGATTCTCATTTTTTCGCTTTTGCGCTTTGATATCTGTTTTTAAATTTTGGTTTTCTTGCCCTAAATTCACAATAACAGTATTTAAAGAATCTATTTGGCCCATGTACTTGCGGCGATAATAGCGCAAAACATCCAGTTCATCGTTTGCTTTTTCTAGTTCAGCACGTGTTAATTTACCTTTGCGCAAAAGGGTTTCTATGCGGTCTGCCATTTGTTGCAAAGAATCATTTTTCTCGCGCAAGAATTGGTCTAGTTGCTCGTTACGACCTTTGTAAGTGCTTAAGATAGAATCGGTAGCCAATAACTCTATTTCTAATTCTGCTTGAGCCGAATCTGCCTGAAATAATTCTACCTCCTTAACTGCTAACTTTTTATCTGTTTTAAAATAATTGAATGTGAAAAATCCCAACAATAAAATTAGGATAATGTTTAACACAGATTGACCAATAATTATATATCTATAGCGTTTTATTTTTTTATCTTCTGACTCCATACTGCAAAAATACATTTTGATTTGGAACCACAAACCTACATTTTCCACGAAATATGAATTAATTTGTGGGCTATTTATTATAATATTATACTTGCTAAAAACATAACACACTTGAAAATAAAAGCTATATTTATGGAAGGGCCAATAATTATTGAGCCTCGTATCTTTCACGACCCTCGCGGATACTTCTTTGAAAGCTATAATGCTGATACTTTTGCAACAGCAGGATTAACTGCAAACTTTGTGCAAGACAACCAAAGTTTGTCGCAAAAAAATGCTGTAAGAGGCTTGCATTTTCAAGCTCCTCCCTTTGAACAAGGTAAATTAGTGAGAGTGGTTCAAGGCGCTGTAGTGGATGTTGTGGTAGACATTAGGAAAGGTTCCAAAACTTACGGACAAAGCTATGCCATTGAATTATCTGCTGCTAATCAACTTATGTTTTGGATCCCACCTGGATTTGCACATGGATTTGAAACCTTAGAAGACAATACCATTTTTTTATATAAGTGTACTAATATCTACCATAAAGGCAGTGAAGGCGGTTTACTTTGGAACGACCCTGCGCTAAAAATACAATGGCGTGCCCAAGAACCCATTGTTTCAGATAAAGATCAAATTCTTCCTAAACTGGTTGACTTTACTAGTCCTTTTTAATTGTAAAAGCATGAAACGACGCACATTTTTATTGCTTTGTTTAACCTTTTCGTTTCAGGCGTATTCTCAGGTTGAAAAGGCTATAGAAGTTGGCCAATGGGTGCGCATTGGAGAATGTCCAAAAGGTACTAGTACCTTCACCTTTATCGACGAATACGCGAGGGTTCAACCACTAGATACTAGCCACATAGATAAATATACAGGAGAAGGATTGTTAGATGCCTTTTTTAAAGAAAAAAACATTGATGCCCATAGAATGCCTTGCTTGCACGCCAATAGAAAATACCAAATTGCAGCTCTGCATGTTTTTGAGGATGAAGAAAAGGGTGTTAAAATAGAAAAACGAGTGATGCTGCTATATAGCGGGTATCCTTTAACCCTATTTTGGGTGCAGTTAGATGAAGCCATTGAAGCTGGTGAGGTAATTGTAGACTAGAATGTGCCAGGGTATTATTTATTTATAAATTTAAAATCGTTTACTTTGCTTAAATGTTAAAACATATAATAATAATTTTGATTGGCATAAGTGCTTTATGCGTTAACAAAAAAGCAATTGGCCAGAAAACAGCAACAGGTAAAATTGAACTAAAAAAAAGTCCCTATAAAGTTATCAATGACACCCCATATGTGCGGATTCAGCAATATAGAAACGACACCTTGATTCAAGAAATGTATTGCTTTGCCGTACCAACTTGCCGCATTTCATATGGCTTTAAAAAATTGGAGTTGTTTAAAAAATATCATGCCATTGAAGCACTTATTCCTCATGGTCGTTATGTTCAATATGAAGGCGTAATAAGCCGCACAAGAGTCTATGATCATGGTGTATTAATTAAAGAAACCTACAACGCGGTTACAGCTGAGCAATTGGCAAATAGATGTTGCAGCCAATTAGAAGACATAAAAATTTACGATTACAAGCGTAAATGTAACCGAAATGAGAGACGCTACAACTATGTTTTATTTGATTAATTTGACTTTGAGATGAAAATATGTTTAATAGTTGCAGCAGATGAATACAATGGTATTGGCAAGAACAATAATTTGCTATGTTACCTACCCAACGACCTTAAATTTTTTAAGCAAACTACCATAGGTGCGCCAGTTGTAATGGGCAGAAAAACTTATGAATCTATTGGAAAACCATTACCAGGAAGAAGGAATATTGTTTTAAGTAAAACCTTAAAAGGTATTGAGGGCTGCGAAATATTTAACGATTTAGAAACGGCACTAATGGTATTGGCATCAACAACAAACGAGAAATGCTTTATAATTGGTGGGGATAGTATTTATAAGATAGCGTTACCTATAGCACAAATAGTTTATTTAACAAGAATACACCATAAATTTGAGGCAGATGCCTTTTTCCCAAAACTTGAGAAAAGCCAATGGCAACTTGAAAGTGAGGAACATCATGAGGCAGATGAAAAAAACAAGTATGCCTATTCTTTTCAAAAGTATAACCGCTTAACTTAAGCTATTCCAAATCGTTTTTGCGCTTATATTTGTCACTTCAATTTGCATCCAATGAATATTCTATTAATAGGTTCTGGCGGCCGTGAGCATGCCTTTGCACGCTCTTTATCGGCTAGTAAGCATTGTACTCAATTATTTATTGCTCCCGGAAATGCAGGTACAGAAGAACATGGAATTAACGTATTACTAGGCGTAACAGACTTCCCAAATATTGGTAAGTTTTGCATAGAAAATGCAATTGAATTGGTAGTTGTTGGTCCAGAAGAACCTCTCGTAAAAGGAATCAGGAATTATTTTGAAGCGGATTCTCAACTAAAGCATATTGCAATGGTGGGGCCCGATGAAATAGGTGCGCAAATGGAAGGAAGCAAAGACTGGAGTAAGCAGTTTATGGCTAGATACAAAATTCCAACAGCGGCCTACAACACCTTTGATGCTAGCAACTTGAATGCTGGCCTAGCGTACATTGAAAACATGAACACTCCTATAGTGCTTAAGGCTGAAGGTTTAGCTGCGGGAAAAGGAGTATTAATTTGTGAAACGAAAGAAGCAGCAAAATCAGAATTATCTGCTATGCTTCTTGAGCAAAAATTTGGTGCGGCAAGCCAAAAGGTAGTTATAGAAGAATTCTTAAAAGGAATTGAACTATCGGTATTTGTATTAAGCGATGGAGAAACTTATAAAATATTACCTTCTGCAAAGGATTACAAGAGAATTGGAGAGGGCGAAACTGGCTTAAACACAGGAGGTATGGGCGCTGTGAGTCCGGTGCCATTTGCCGATGATGCCTTTATTAAAAAGGTAGAGGAGTTGGTAGTGAAGCCAACCATTAATGGTTTAAATAAGGATGGAATTGATTATAGAGGTTTTATTTTTATTGGCTTAATGAACTGCAACGGCGAACCATCTGTAATTGAATATAATTGCCGAATGGGTGATCCTGAAACAGAAGTGGTTATTCCTAGAATAAAAACAGATTTTATTGATCTTTTGCAAGGCGTTGCAACTCAAACATTACATCAGAAAGAATATGAAACCATAACTGAAACCGCAACCACAGTTGTATTGATA
>VEQB01000147.1 GCA_018883485.1 Bacteroidota bacterium | reverse complement strand
TTGTTATTGTGCTAGTGCCTGTTGCCATTGGGATGTATTTGAAATCAAAAAATCCATCGTTGACAAGTAAATTAGAAAAACCAATTAAAGTGGTGTCGGCTTTGTTTTTAGTGGCTATCATTTTGGTTGCTTTAATAAAGGAAAAAGATAATGTTGTTTCATTTTTTCTACAAGTTGGCATTGTAACCTTGGTATTTAATCTTTTGAGTATGGCGATTGGTTTTTACATTCCTAGGTTGTTTCAACTTGCAAAAAAGCAATCCATTTCAATAGGTATGGAAATTGGAATTCACAATGGCACAATGGCAATTTATATTGCACTGTCGGTAATTGGAAATAGTGCAATGAGTATTCCACCCGCGATTTATAGCCTTATTATGTTTTTTACGGCAGCCGCTTTTGGTTATATCGTAAACATGGGTCGAAAGCCTGAATTGGAATGATAGCTCTTATGAAACCAATTCTACCTTTTACTTTTTTCTCTGGATACGCAATTGAACTGCGCATACTTTCTCTAGTTGGAATGTTTGATGAGGTTTTATTGGGGGAAGATGTAAGTTATTGGCAAGCGTAAGGAGATGCAGCGGACACGGCAACAACTGTAAAAAATATTGACAGCCATCCGTTCAATCCAAACTTTTAATCGCTCATTCGTGGCATGACCACTGCAAGACAAAATCCGAAATTTGATGATTAGTTTATTGCAAAAAGCCTCACTCATTTTGGGTTGACGTAACAAGTCGTTTTCAAATCCTGAAACTCGAAATGAATTTCAAATTCCTCCTTTGAAAACGACTTGATAAAGTTAGAAAAAATGATGGAGATTCTGACGATTTTGCCCTAAACTAAATCATACAAACCGGATCGGTCGGCGTGCGGTGGGGATCCAACGGAAGAGCGTCCCGCACGTGCGGGACTGGCTTGAGCGGCGTTGGCCTGTGCGACAAGAATCTTTTAAGTTGGTTCCGTTGGGGGCCTTTTTTGGTTACTTTTTTGGCCAAACAAAAAAGTGACAAGAGCGTAAAAGTAAAGAGCTATTATTTTATACTGCGTGACCATGATTAAACCAAGTTTACAACTAATACGCCAGCCAATAACAGCACCTACCCAATAGTGGCGGTTTAGCGATTAATGTATGCTTGTAGTTCTCTGTTTAATTTGCTTAATTGCATAGGTTGTGCTGCTTTCTAGCCACCATCGGGTAGCTGCCAACCGTTCAGACCGAACCACAGAACAACACGTTTCGACAAAATCGTTAAATTCGTAGTTGAGAACGTTTGATATTTTTTGTATTTTTGTATTAATTAAAAGCAATCAAAGATGAAGACAACAGATATAAATATAAACTTAGTTGACAGCTACTATACGTTACTGAAAAGCCTAAGCCCAAACAATAAATTAGAGCTTATTGCCCGACTTTCAAAGTCAATGAAAACCACGGAAGTGAAAAAAGATACTTCATGGGAAGCATTATTTGGATCTTGGGAACTTGACCAATCGGCTGACGAGTTTATTGGCGAGCTGAAAAAAGACAGAAATTTCAGCCGAAAATCTATTGACTTGTGAAAAAGTACCTTTTAGACACTAATATTTGTGCTTATTTCTTTAACGGACAATTCAGCCTTTTAGAAAAAATCCGTGAGATTGGATTTGAAAATTGCGTTGTATCTGAAATAACGATTGCAGAACTGAAATACGGAATAGCAAAAAGCACAAAAAAGGAAATGAATCAACATGTACTTGATACGTTTCAAGCGAAAATAGAAGTGCTGCCAATTTTCCCAGCATTTGACATCTACGCTATCGAAAAAGCTCGGCTAAAAACCAAAGGCAAAATGTTAGACGATTTTGATTTACTTATCGGTTCAACAGCTATTTTTAACAATCTGACTTTGGTAACAAAAAACTTAAGCGACTTTAACCGATTAGACGGAATTGTTATCGAAGATTGGACGATAGACTAACTCCAAAACACAACATGAACAGCACCTACCCAATAGTGTTGGTTCAGGCCCCAATTGGGTATCTCATGGTTAATTTATTTGTTTTATAAAAATACTAAATTTTTAGTAAACAATTTCCTTTGGCAATTTATAGCAAATAATTCTATACCGGTCTTGCACATAAAATACCCGCTTGGCCTCGTCTATGGCTACACCGTATTGGAGGCAGCCGTTGGGGAGGGCTATGTTTTTATAATACTTAACCAAACCATTATTTATGTCTAAAACAAGGAGGTGATCACACTGTGCAGAAAACAAGTAGTTTTTAAAAATTGTACCATCTTCAAATGTGAAATTATGGTCAGGCATGTTCATATTTGAAAAGGTTTGTGTCCAAACTAATTTGCCTGTTTTTTGGTTAAAACAATTTACAGCAGTTCTGCCATTGCAAAGTGCAATAATATTTCCATTAACTAAATGCATACTTACACCTTGGTTGGGGATTTCATTTGACCAGGTAATACTACCATCATCATTGTTCAGGCAAAGCAAATAGTCTTTTTGCATAAAATCTGCGAAGATAAAGGTATTACCTCCAATGGCTTTAAAGCCATTGAAGGAAAATTCTCTATATTGATTGGTATAATCTTTTGACCATTTATATCTATTGTGGTCAAGGCTATAACACAACACAACGTTTTTAGCACTTTGGTCACCACCTTTAGGCCGTAGGTACAAACTCATGATTAGTATGTTTTCGCCCTTAGAGTTTTTTGTTATTGTTAAAGGTGAAATTATAGTTTTACTATAGCTCTCAAAAGTATCGCTAATGGCTAAAACCAAATCCCTGTTTCCATTAATTATATTTGTTCTAAAAATTTTTGAAACATCATAATCATCTATATAAGTTTGATAGGTATAGGTTTCACCATCAAAGTAGATTTGTGCAATGGCGCTATGGTCTGGCATTTGATTTCTCCAAATTGTATGGCCTGAACTTAAATCAACACCATAGTTTCTTGGGCCATCGGCAATAACAAGAATATTATTTTTAATGATGTGATGATTTGCATTTCCAGGTTTGAAATAATCATACCACTCCCAATTGATTTTACCTGTAACCTTATTAAGAGACCTGTAAATATCTCCTTGTTCTCTAAACATCCAAGAGACTAAAATATTTTCAGAATGTAGTTCAGGCATAATACTATAACCATTAGGAATGCTCCAAAGTGAATCAAGAGCCATGCTCTCAATTGTCAAAGGATTTAATCTTTCACTTGAGGTTTTGCAACCAACTAAGATTATTATGATAAAAAAAATATTCAGTATTGCTTTCATTGGATTACCTTTTTGGAAGTGAAAACACTTTATCAATATTATTATCATAAAGCTTTGTGAGTGCTTTTTGAGTTTCTAAAGAGTTTTTCATTTGTTCATGATTAGTTTCAGGCATTTTATAAATTCTATATGTTAACCCGTTTTTAACTTTTAGGGATTTTCCAGCAGATTCTGCCAAAACAACACCATCATTAGCTTTGTATTCGTAGGTGTTTTTCCATGTTGCAATTACCTGCCTTGTGCCTGTGCATGGTCCATTGTAATTTCCATTATTATGTCCTTTAAAATGGTAATTTTGGTACATTTTATTTATAGGATCCTGATAGCAATTTCCAGTTTTTGAATCAAAACTATATCTAACCGTAACGTCAACTGCCGGAATTCCAGATCCAACCGGATTATAGTTTGCACTTCTACATTGTAACACATCAATAAATTTACATTCTAAACTAGTTGTTGTCACTTTTGCTCCAATTAATTCCGTTAAATATAAGTCATTCGCAGCTAAATACCAATCTTTAGCTCCTTGGTATTCATTTTTGTATTCTAAAGCATTGTTTTTATTTTTACCAGCTATTATCGCTGCTGCCAAATAAGTTGCAACTCCAAAAGGATTTTTGAATGAAATAATCGCAGCAGCATAAAATCCAATTTCTGCTTTCTTAAACCTTTGATATTGTTCATTTTGAAAATTTTCTTTAGCCTGCATTTCATCTATAATTTTAGTAACTTTTTTTTCAATCTGATCGTCAGTGCTGTGGCCAAAAAATACTTCCTTGTTATCTAGTGCATCCTCACCTATACCAATTGTACTGCTTAGAAATTTCCAAAGTATAGGTTGTTTCTCTTCGCCATAAAACTGCACCACGGGAACATTTAGAGTATATTCTGATAAACCCTCTTCATGTCCAGAAGCCGTATTATATCCTTCTAGAAATGGCGAACCAACATAATAATCTAAGGTGGTTCTTTTATAGTAGTTGTCAAATGCTAAAGGTACTACATTATCACTAAGGAATTCACAAGCTTTTACTGATAACTTATTTTTCATATCATCTGAAACAATTAGTCTTGTAATTAAGCTCTTCTTAATTATTTCGCTAACTAAAGGTTTTGAGAGTTTGCTACAAGCATTATTCATAAAATCTGGAACTTTATTGCCTAAATTTGGGCGGCAATTATTAAGTACCATTGCCCCTCCATGAGGCGTACCGAATTTAACCAAGCCGTGAACAAGGTTTGGATAGTTGGCTGGATCTTTTTCAATTTTTCTAAGCCATTCTCTTGCAACAATTCCACCTTGGCTATGCCCAATTACGAAATCTTCATTAGTTCTTGAAGCAACAAGAATGTTCTTGTCTGCAAAATAGTTGACATCAAATGCTGCAGGGGTAATGCCATAGTTTTCAGAGTATATTTGTTCTTTAGAAAATCCATAGGTGCCATGACATTTGGCTATTCTTGCTGGAAAATCAGTTGCACCATTTTGTGTTGCATAGGCTGGTGGATAAAGAGAATTTTTGCTTCCATTTAAACCATGTACCCAAACAATGTTTTTTTCAATAGATTTTTTAAGTAAGGAACTATCATTACCATTCCTATAAATTACCTTATTGGTATCAACAAAAGGCTCCCAAGGACTTTTCCTGCCTCCATCGGGTAACTCAGCTTTAAACTTGGGGCATTGGGTTGCCCACTCTGGGAAATCGATGAGTCTGATGCCAAAGCGCTCTAGAGTTGCCGATAGCGAATCTTGGTGAGGAAATGTGATGGTTTCGCCTATGGCCACTTGTGGCTCGGTTTGGGCGTTGAGGTTTAAGGTGCAAATAAGTAGCAAGCCTAACCCCATTATTTTGTTAAAAAAGTTTTTCATGGTTATTGGATTTAATTTTTAATAAAGTTTACTGTAAGTGTTTTTTGATTGCTGCCAATCACTTGCACGGCATAATTTCCTGGAGCTAAATTTGGCCTATTTACTTCTATGGTTTTGCCATTGCTTCCACTTCCTATTTCTAGATTTGTAGAGCTGCCATCTAATAGATTAATTATTCTGGCCTGACTAATACTTGCATTGTCGGCAAAGGTTACATTTACCGTAAATACACCATTGTTAGGATTTGGGAAAAGCACTATGCTCTCTTTGGGTTGAACCGCTTTGTCTATCAGTAAGCCTGGATCCTCAATTTGGTAATCGGTATAATAAACTAACTTGGTTTCTGTAATACATGGGCCTTTAATTGATTTTACATAACGCTCGTGTTTATTTATGCGTGGCAAATACCCTTTGTTATTCGGCATTAAATCATAGGCTTCTGTAATTCTATTTTGAATGTTATCCTTATCCTTAAATTCATCTATAATAGTTCTGCGCGCCTTATTAAAAAAGGTTGTTTGTGTAGTGCTCTTCATGCGAACATCTCCATTTACTAAAGTTTCAACTATAATGCCTTCAGTGGCTAGAGCAGCAATAGTTGGAGCTGTAAATTCTGGAAACACCGCAATGCCAGGATGGTAGCCATTGTCTATGATGTCTTGCTTTTCTTCCCTTCTTTGTGCCAATTCATCTGCGGTGTAAGGAATTGTTTTTATGATGTAACCGTTTTCATCATAAATCTCAATTCCGTTAGCCGTATAGCTAAAATGTTTCGATAGTTTCATCCAGTCTTGTTCATACTCATTACTATCAATTTTGATATCTACCTTCCATTCATAATTGTTGTAAATAGTTTTGCTGTAACGCTTTTCCATAAACTTCAATTCGTACATAATTTTCTCCGATTCTGTAAGCAAGTCCATGCCTCCAGAATCTAATACGCCGAAGTTGTACTCCAGTATTTTGTTTTGTTGTTTGTAAAGAATGCTTTGGCCATAACTCCATACATGTAGTAAGAG
>VEQB01000146.1 GCA_018883485.1 Bacteroidota bacterium | reverse complement strand
AGCATACACCGTGTAATATTCACCATGGTTTACCAATACAACTTTATCCAATCCTGGGATAGGAAATACTGCTTTTACTGTTCCTTTAAAAATTGCTTGAACACTAGATCCCGCTTTAGCTGCTATATCAATACCATTATTTGTGGTAACAATACCTTTTAAGGTAGGATGAGCATGATTGCCAAAACCTTCAACCATTTTGCCAGCAACCGGCCATGGCAATTTTCCTTTGTTACTTGCAAAATCATTCCCCAACTTAAGGTCTGAACTGCTTAAATAGCTTGTAGAGGTTTTGGGTGCCGCTGGTTGATTTGCCTTCTTTGCCTTCTCAATTCTTACCGCTTCGGCTTTTCTAGCCAAATCAATTTCTTTGGCAATTTGCATTTCAATTTCATGACTCAACTTTCGTGCAGCTTTCTCTTGTCTATCAATTTTTTGTTGCAACTCACTTTGCTTGCCCTGCAATTGAACTAAAAGCTTACTCTCTTCATCCTTGTCTTTTTGTAAAGCCTTTTTTTCTAATTCTTTGGCTTGAATTAAATTAGATTTTTCTTGTTTTATCTTGAGCATCGCCTCAATGCTAGCTATCATTTCTTTTTGGGTATTTAAGATGAGAGTAGCTTGTTTCTGTCTATAATTACCGTAGGCAATTAGATACTGCATCCGCCGAAATGCTTGATTCAAACTCTTTGATTCGAAGAGGTAAAAAAGCAAACTACTCGCATTTTGCCTGCGCTTGTAAACAGCAACTAAATAATCAGCATAATCTTTTTTAAGCTTTTCAATGTCTAACTTCAACCGGTCAATATTGGCGCGTTGGTTGTTAATCTCGATTGCAATTTCTAAGGCTTGTTGACTCACATTGGCAATCACTTTCTCGCGATTAGAAATTTGATTACCTAAAACCTTAAGTTCCTTTTCTTTATTAAATGCTTCAGCTTTAATTTTAATCAGCTCACTTTTATTACGCTTAATGGCAGCTTGTAATTCGCGCCGTTTACCCTCTAATTCTTTTCGCTTTTGTGCGGGTGTTTGTGCAGCATTAAGATTATAGCAAACAACGAAAAAAAACAGAATAAATAATTTAGCGGAATACTTCCACCTTATATGACCTTGGTACGTTGAAGCTTGGATCTTGTTTAACATCGTACGCGAAGTTGCTTAATGTAAAGCGGCATTCCACTTTTTTTTCTCCCTCAATGTTAATTACTAGGTCTCTTGGAAAGGCATTTTGGGCCACCTGCTCCAAGTTGGCATATTTTACAGCCATTGAGCGCGTATTCCCTTGTTCAGTTAACCATACAGCCTCCGTTTTATACTGTTTAGAATAAGTGGCTTTTTGATTCATTTTCTCTAAAACCAGATTTAAAATTACATTCTGGGTGCTTGAATCAATGGTAGTATTTTCAGGAATTGGATCAAACAAAGCATTACCCCACACCAAATTTTCTAGCTCATTAAACCCTAAAGGAGCAGAGGTAAACCTTCTTAAGTAATTATAAGAAGCCGAAACATATTTTTTATTAATTAAATCTAGAATTCTAATAGAATCTGGCTTAATAAGCACCCTAGCCACATTTACTAAGCCATATGCTTTTACATTAAGCCAAATGTAGTTTCCTTTTTTAGCATTAATTTCCATAGCTAAAGATATGTTTGTTTTGCCTTCTTTATAATCTACATCCGCCGAGTATCTAAGTCCATCACCATTGTTCTTTGCAGCACCTATCTCGTCAAAAAGCAAAGCTTTGGCAGGTATTGCCTTGGTATTATCTATAGTTAAGTCTGCGGGTTGAACTGCGCTTTGCTTCTTTGTTTTACATGCCGAAGCAACAACTATCAAAGCAATTAATACCTTTAAAATAAATTTATTCATACTTCTTATGGTAACAAGCCTGTATTCACTTTTTTCTTTAACTCTTCACTGTCTGAACCTAACTCTAGCGCTTTCTTCCATTGGTTCATCGCTCTTTCCTTTTCACCTAATCTATAACAAATATCTCCATAATGCTCAACTATCTCTGCACTATTAGGAGAAAGTGACAATGCTCTTTCAATTTGAACTTTCGCTTCAGTGTAATTGCCTTTCATATATAAAATCCACGCGTATGTATCTAAATAGGAAGAACTTTCTGGATTTAGCTCTAAAGACTTTTTACTCATATTTTCTGCCTTGTCTAAATTATCATTTCTTAGGCTTAAGAAGTAGGCATAATTATTTAAAGCAAGCGCATTAATTGGGTCTAGGGCCAATACGGCGTCAAAAGAGGAGTCGGCAAGGGTATAATCCCCAGCGTAATGGGCAATGGTCCCAAGGTTAGTTAACATGTTTATCAGGCTTTCCTCATCTTCTGAAACAGCTACACCTTCCCTTGCACTCTTTAAAGCAGCAGCAAACTCTTTTAGGCTCCTGCAAGCAAGGCTATGATAATAATACGCATTGGGATACAAGGGGAAATATTGCATCATTTTCTCAGCATCCGTTTTCATCCAATCAAAGCGCTGCAATTGTTGATCACAAAACACTGATTGCTCCCAAGCAATAATGCTAAATGGATCTAGGTCTGTAGCTTTCTGGTACCATTGACGTGCCTCTTGAAAGTTTTGTTTTTGAAGAAACAAATCTCCTTTAAAAAGGTATGGCTCGCTGTTAGATGGGTTAGCATCTACAAACAATTGAATCAATGTTTCGCATCTTTCTAAATGTTGCGGAGCAAAATCTTGGGAAGGAATAATAAGAGATAGCATTTTAACCTTTAGGTTAACCTCTATTGGCGATACCATGCCCTTTTTAACCATTTCAAAATAACGCTCTTTATCCCCTTTACCTTTATAGAAATCTGCTAACGCAAATAATGCATATCCATTATTTGGGTCCTTTCTTAAAATTTCTTCATACAAGGCCACAGCCTCCTTTTCTTTTCCAGTAGCAATTAGTAAATCCGCCAATAATCCTTTAAAATTTAAATCCTCGGGGTATGCTTTACAGAGTTTTCTTATTTCTTCAACCGCTTTTTGAGGTTTATTAATAGCCAGATAAATCTCCTCTTTCTGTCTGCTAGTAGCCTCTTTTACACCTTCAATATTTTCAATCTGGTTTATTGTTTTAATAGCAGCGGTATAATTATAACCCATCATTTCGTAGGCAGACTTTTGAAAAAGAAAATGAATTTCTTTGGTCTTTTTAAAACCTTGCTCACAAACCTTTGCGGCATCTAAATAGCGTTTCTCTGCTTTTAACCTATCTGCCAAATAATTAATATACCAAGCATTAGCGGGGTCAAATTTTACTGCATTTTCTGCTTCTTGTAAGCATTCGTCCAATCGTTTAGTTGCTTCTAAAATGTTTGCTAATTGATAGTGTAAATTGGCAGATTCATAATTAATTGCCAATGCCAATCTAAACTCATTTTCGGCATCTACATAATTATTGATTAGCTTCTCACGCATGCCATTAAAAAAGTGCTTATCAAACTCTATTCTCTGAGTTTCGGTAAGCACCTTTTGGGCATTCAAACTAACTGCAAAGAGCCAAAAAAATAAATAAGGAAGTATTCTCCTCATAGTTAGATTTAATGTTTTTTTTAATGTAGAAAAGGCAATTAAATTATAGGCAAGTAGTAAAATCGCCAATGCTTAAATCTTTAGCCTCCCCTTTATAGACTACGTTGCTGCCTATCATAGCATTATCAATTACCGCTTCTGTTATATTGGTATTGCTTTGTATAATGCAATTTCCTATTATAGAATTTTCTATTACGCAATTATCTGCAATGGCTGCATGCGGCCCAACCACACTGCGTGTAATTTTTACATTCTTACCAATAAAACTAGGCTGAATTATAATAGCATCGGTTGTGCTAACTGAATCATCAACCATTTTATCGCCATTTTGATGCATAAAATGTAAGATTCTAGAGTTAGTAAATACAGTAGAATTCTTATTGCCACAATCTAACCATTCGGTAACCTTGCCAGGTTCAAATTGGGTACCTTTTGCCTTCATGTTTTCTAAAGCATTGGTTAATTGGTACTCCCCCTTTTCTTTAATATCGTTGTCTAACAAATACTGTAATTCATTACGCAAGTAAAGTCCATCTTTAAAATAGTAAATACCAATAATTGCCAAGTCAGAAACAAAGGTTACGGGCTTTTCTATAAAATCTGTTATCACATTTTGTGCATTAACTTTTACCACACCAAAAGGCTTTGGGTCATCTACTTTTTGAACCCAAATAATTCCATCTTTTGTTCTGTCTAAAGTAAAATCTGCCTTAAATAAAGTATCTGCAAAAACAACTAAAACATTGCCATCTAAACTTTCTTTAGCACACATGATGGCATGAGCCGTGCCCAAGGGTTCGTGCTGATAATAAATAGATCCTTTAGCTCCTATTTTTTCGGCAACAGCTATCAATTGTTTTTCTACTGCTTCTCCAAAACTTGGCCCAATAATATAGGCAACCTCTTCAATCTCTGTTCCACATACCTTCTCTAAATCTTCTATAATTTTCTGTACAATAGGTTTTCCTGCAACAGGAATAAGGGGTTTTGGCACGGTTAAAGTGTGCGGGCGCATGCGCTTTCCCATACCTGCCATTGGAACGATAATTTTCATACTAAACTTGTGTTTGGCCGCAACCTACTACAAACTACTAAAATTTCAAAACTAAGAAACTACGCTAAAGTTAATAACTATTTCCCAGTACTACCGTAACCGCCGCTGCCTCTGTCACTTTCGGTTAATTTCTCTACCAGTTCCCAACTTAAAACCTCATGTTTGGCCAATACCATTTGCGCAATTCTTTCTCCGGGTTGAACCAAAAAGGATTCTGCACCTAAATTAATTAGCAAAACCTTTACCTCGCCTCTATAATCAGCATCAATGGTTCCAGGAGAATTTAACACAGTAATGCCATGTTTTAAGGCAAGTCCGCTTCGAGGTCTAATTTGAATTTCAAAGCCGGGAGGTATTTCAACAAAAAGACCTGTAGATACTAACTTCCTCGCCATTGGTTCAATTATAATTGTCTCTTCTAAGTTGGCCATCACATCAAGTCCAGCGGCATGCAAAGTTTGATATGCAGGTAAGGGATTAGTTCCTTTATTAATTACTTTAACTTTAAGCTCCATTTTTGCTTGTTACTAAATTTTTAAGCTCCATTTTTAAACCCAAGCCTACAAATAAAAACAAAGCAACTATTCTAATTGCAAAGCCTAATAGGGAGCTTGGTTCAATTTGTAAACTTAAATAAGTTAATAAGATGTAAATCAAAATTGCCGAAAAAGCGTATAGGCCAATTCTCTTAATATTATAAGGAATAGGATAATACTTTTGGCCCCAATAATATCCAATTACCAACATAGTTAAATAACATATAAAAGTGGCCCATGCACAACCTTCATAACCTAAAACTGGAATCAGGATTAAGTTAAGTACTATAGTAATCGCAGCGCCAATAAACGAAATTAAAGCACCCTTTTTAGTTTGATTCGAAAGCTTATACCAAATGGATACATTATAATATAATCCTAAGAAAATATTGGCCCAAAGTAAGATGGGAACTACCTTTAATCCTTCATGAAAATCTGGACCAATAAACGATTTGAAGTAATGCAAAAAGGAGCTCACTAAAATAAAAATAAACAAGCATATCCAAGCAAAATAATTCATTACTTCTGCATATAAATTACGTTTATCTGTTTGTTTGGCATGAGCAAAGAAAAAAGGTTCTGCAGCAAATTTATATGCCTGAATAAACAAAGTAATAATAATAGATAGTTTATAATTAGCACTGTAAATACCATTCATCTGCTGGGCTTCTATAGGGTCTGGCCAAACATAACGCAATAGCGCCCTATCTAATGTTTCGTTTATCATACCTGCAAAACCTACCCAAATCATTGGTATGGCGTAAACCATCATTTGTTGCCAAAGTGCCTTATCAAATACAAAACTTATTTGCCTAAATTCAGCAAAAAGCAAAATCAAAGTTACTAAGCTAGCTATGAGGTTAGCCATAAAAACAACTTCAATGCCAGGATTAACAATAGCAAAGGGTGGCATTACTTTATAAACGTTA
Source organism: Bacteroidota bacterium (assembly GCA_018883485.1). Taxonomy (GTDB): domain Bacteria; phylum Bacteroidota; class Bacteroidia; order UKL13-3; family UKL13-3; genus B1. Next base: position 109 of record VEQB01000146.1, on the reverse strand, counting down.
GAAAACCACGGACAGAAAACCAATAAATAAAGGTTAATTCCAACATTAATAAAAATGTTCAAGTTCTTAATAACGGCAAATCGAAGCGCCTTTTTTTGCTCCCTTAATA